>NZ_CATKCB010000125.1:0-4137 GCF_949747025.1 Helicobacter sp. UBA3407
CCACGAGATTCTAGTGAATCTCTTGCAACAACAAAAATAGAGTGTGCCACATCGTCCTTGCGAGAATACATAGCACTTTAAGGAAAACATTACTTGCTTTTAGATAAAATTCCGCCTTTATGCAGATTTGTCTGTTGAATTTAAGATTATTTAAGGAGCATATTTTGGCAACCGTTATCCGCTTAACAAAAATGGGACGAAAGAAAAAGCCTTTTTATAGAATCATTGTAACTGATAGCAGAAAAAGACGCGATGGAGGTTGGATTGAATCTATCGGATATTATAATCCTCTTGCGGAGCCTTCTGTGGTGAAATATGATGCAGAAAGATTGAAATATTGGACAGGCGTTGGCGCAAAAATGAGCGAAAGAGTAAAAGCGATTACCAAATAATCAAACGCAGGCAGCATATGGTAGAAGATTTTATAGAAGCCTATGTAAAAAAAATTGTTACAGAACCCAACAAAATTCGTATTATCAAAACAGAGCTTGATACGAATTTTTATGAAATTGAAATTCTCTCTTCCTCACAAGATGCAGGACGCTTGATTGGCAAAGATGGTAAAATGATTGGCGCAATCAAAACTTTTGTTTCTGGCATTAAAGCAAAAGATGGCAATTCTTATCGCATTATCGTGAAACCACAAACTACTGAAGCTTAGGAATGTTTGGTAAGAGCGTCCAAAAAGATTGGGTAAGTGTCGCGAAAATCGGTCGCTCCATAGGATTCAAAGGTGAGGTGTTTTTGCATTTGCTAAGTGATTTTCCCGAATCCCTACAGAGTGGCAATGTCTATTTATCGCAATTTGGTAATTTAACGCTTGAATCTTATCAAGCAAAACGTTCCATAGCAAAATTTACTGAAATTGATTCTAAAGAAGCGGCGAAGCAAATTGTCAATCTTGTGCTTTATACTACGCAAGAGCAATGCAAGCAGCAGTGCAAACTCAAAGAAAACGAATTTTTTTGGTTTGAGCTTGTAGGGGGTGAAATTGTAGAAAATGGCGAGATTTTGGGTATAGTAAGTGAGATTGAACGCTTTTGTGGGCAGGATTATTTGTTTGTGAAAACTGATTTTGCACTTATTGCACAGAATTTTCCTAAGAATTTTTTGATTCCTTATAATGCGCGCTATATTTTGGGAGTGGAATCCAAAAAAGATTCCACAATCCATTCCAAAAAGGAATACAAGAAAAGCACCAGCACTGACCCAAAAATCATTTGCACACAATTTTGCAAAGAAATATTAGAAAATAGTTAATGCGATTCTCTATCGTTACTTTATTTCCCCATTTGATAGAATCCTATTTTAGTGATTCTATTCTTCATCGGGCGATAGAGCAAGGGTTAATTGGCGTAGATTTTGTTAATCCTAGAGATTTCAGCCCTCATCGTTTTGCAAAGACCGACGATTATCAAGTAGGTGGTGGTGCTGGGCTTGTACTAGAGCCATTGGCTTTAAGTAATGCGCTAGATTTTGTAAAAAAAAAGAATCCCAAAACGCACATTATTTTTCTTACACCTTGTGCGAAACTCTTTTCACAAAATGACGCAAAATGTTTGAGCAAAAAGTCTCATATTACCTTAGTTTGTGGGCGATATGAGGGTTTTGATGAACGCTTGATTGAATTGTATGCCGATGAGGTTTTTAGTATTGGAGATTTTATTTTAACCGGTGGAGAGATTGCCGCACTTTGTTTGTGCGATAGCATTTCAAGACAGGTAGAGGGAGTGCTTGGCAATAGCGATTCCTTGCAAGGAGAAAGCTATGAGGAGTTTTTGTTAGAATCCCCAAATTTTACCAAACCACATAATTTTAAAAATTTATTGATTCCTTCAGAGTATTCAAAGGGAAATCACGCTAGAATCCACAGCTTAAAATTAAAAGCGTCAGAGGCAAAAACTAGATTCCATAGGTTAGACCTCTATATTCGCTACAAACAAAGGCTAAAAGATGAGAAATAAATATATTCAGCATTTTGAAGACGCGCAAATTGCAGGAAAAGAGATTCCGCAATTTAAGGCAGGCGATACATTAAGAGTTGGGATTAAAATTTCTGAAGGAGATAAAACAAGAATCCAAAATTTTGAAGGAGTTTGTATCTCGCTTCGTGGCACAGGGACAGGCAAGACTTTTACGATTCGCAAAATCGGTGCAAATGGTGTAGGAGTAGAAAGAATCTTTCCTATCTATTCTGAAAGTATTGAAAGCATTAAAGTGCTTAAAATTGGTCGTGTTAGACGCGCAAAACTTTATTATCTTCGCACAAGAAGTGGTAAATCTGCAAGAATCAAAGAAATTAGAAAATAGTTTTTGATTTTTCCCTTTTTTGGGATTCTATCTATTGTGAGGGAGAGATTATTTTATTTTCTCTCCCCTTTTTATTCTTATCAAGAATTATTCAACATTTCTAATATTAAAGTGTTAAAAACCTATTTTTAGGGTTTGCTACTCATCTTAACGCTTTATTAACCATTCATTAACTAAATATATAATACTATTCTTAACATTATCTCAAGAGTCTTATGTGGCTAGGACGATTAGGAAAAGATAAATTTATGACATAGAGTGAAAGTTTTAATTATTTTTCTTATTTTTAAGGATAAGCAATGAGCAAACCAAAACCCATTCAGAAAGAGAGACAGTTCAATGAGAATGAAATTATTGTTTCCAAAACAGATTTAAAGGGACGAATCCTTTATGGCAATAGAATCTTTATTGAACTTTCAGGTTATGCAGAGAAAGAGCTTTTGGGCAAACCACATAATATCGTGCGCCACCCCGATATGCCAAAAGTTATTTTTAAATTTCTATGGAGTTTTATACAACAAAGAAAAGAAATCATAGCTTATGTAAAGAATCTTTCTAAAGATGGTTCATATTATTGGGTGAAAGCTTATGTAACTCCCTCTTTTAATGGCAAAGGAGAGATTGTCGGTTATCATTCTATTCGGCTAAAGCCAACAGAACAGGCAAAAAAAACCATTAATGCACTCTATAAGGAATTATTGGAAGTTGAACAAAGAGAAGGGATTGAAAAAAGCCAAGAGAGATTGGAGCAGATTCTAGCACAAAAAGGAGTCAATTATGAAGAATTCGTATCAACTTTATAGATATTCTAGGGTTTTTAATTATTGTTTTATTGCCATTTTTGTTTGTTTATTTATTATTGAAATTTTAGATATTCATATTTTGCTAGAATTTGGAGTTTTTTGTCTAGGTATTTTGACTTGCTCATTGACGCTAATAGCTGGAAATAGACGAGATAAGTATATTCAAGAAATTACCCATTGTGTTTCACAGCTTGCCAATGGAAACCTAGAAGCAAGAATTACAAATATTCAAGATAATGGTGCTTTGGGCAATCTGTCGTGGGCATTTAATGATTTGGCTGACCAAGTGGAAGCCTTTGTTAGAGGGGGGTCTTCCGTTATTACTGCCGCAAGCAAAAAACAATATTACAGAAAATTAAATTCTGCAAGCCTAAAAGGAGCTTTTTCTTATGTGGGACAGCTGATTAATAAAGCCTCTTATGCGGTTGAAGAAGCAGATAAATTGGGCGCAAGAGGTTTAATCGTGAATCAGATTTCTAAACAAAGCGCAGTGAGTTTGAAGAAAGATTTAAATTCAATTTCTACAAATCTAAATGTTGTAATTTCGGTAATGAATGAAACTTCTGAAGAGGCGAAAACGATTTCTCAATCCTCCAATCAAGGAATGCAGAATGTCCAAGTGATTGTGAATAATTTTTCCAACCTCTCCTCTATGATGTCGCAAACTTCACAATCCTTTGAGTGTTTCACAAAACGAATTAAAGAAATTGATGCATTTGTTTCTTTGATTAAGGAGATTACTGACCAAACTAATTTACTCGCCCTTAATGCCGCAATTGAAGCAGCAAGAGCAGGAGAACACGGAAGAGGATTTGCAGTCGTTGCTGATGAAGTCCGAAAACTAGCAGAGCGCGCCACGAAAACCGCGTCAGAAATCTCCTCTACCACACAGGTAATCAACCAAGAAATGGACGAGATTTCAGGCTATGTTAAAGAGATTGATACCATTACAAATGATTCCAATGAATTGATGATTTCATTCAATGAGACTTTTGGCGCAATGGATAAACAAGCGGCTTCTTTA
>NZ_CATKCB010000126.1:0-10121 GCF_949747025.1 Helicobacter sp. UBA3407
GTTGAGATTCTAAAAGTACATATTAAAAATATCAAACTCTCAAGAAATGTGGATTTGTTTGAAGTAGCAAAACTCACTGCTGGACTTGCAGGGGCAGATTTGGCAAATATAGTCAATGAAGCTGCACTACTTGCAGGAAGAGGAAACAAAAAAGAAGTGGAACAGAGCGACTTTTTAGAAGCGGTAGAACGCGGTATTGCAGGATTAGAGAAAAAATCGCGCAGAATCTCACCTAAAGAGAAAAAAATCGTAGCTTACCACGAAAGTGGGCACGCACTCATTGCGGAAATCACCAAAGGTGCAAAAAAGGTAACAAAAGTTTCTATTATTCCACGCGGACTTGCCGCATTGGGCTATACATTAAATACGCCAGAAGAGAACAAATACCTTATGCAAAAGCATGAGTTATTGGCAGAAGTAGATGTGCTACTAGGAGGTAGAGCGGCAGAATCCGTGTTTTTACGCGAAATCTCAACAGGAGCAAGCAACGACTTAGAACGTGCTACGGATATTATCAAAGCAATGGTGAGCTACTACGGAATGACAGATGTAGCGGGGCTTATGGTGCTTGAAAAACAACGCAATGTTTTCTTAAATGGTGGCTTGGGAAGCAGCAGAGAATATAGCGAGGAAATGGCTCAAAAAATGGACGAATACATTAAAACCCTCTTAAACGAGCGTTTCAACGCGGTAAAAGAATCCCTAGAAATCTATAAAGAGGCGATTGAAAATATCGTCAAAGAGCTTTTTGAGAAAGAAAATATTGATGGACAAAAAGTGCGTGAAATCATCAGCGAATACGAAAAAGCACACAATTTAGAAAGTAGAATCGTCGCAGAAGAAAAAGAAGAAATATAAGGAGATTCAATGAAAACGACCACGGAAATGATTGCAAAAGAAGGCTGGAAACCTATTGGTGTAGGGCTACTTTTATTATTGCTTAGCGGGTTGTTTGGTTGGAAAATCTTTGCATTCCTTTGTCTTCTTGTAACTTTGTGTTTAATGTATTTTTATAGAAACACCGAACGCATTATGGAAGATAATGCGAGTGATTCTCTTTTGTCCCCCCTTGATGGCGTGATTAAAAATATAGAAAATAAATCCGATGGCATTTATTTGCAAATCAGCAAACCTATCTGCTTCTGTGGTATGCTTAGAATGCCTTTGGCGAATCTCGGTAAATGCGGTGAGGTTTTAGAGATTGAACATATCAAAGGTTTAAAGAATGGTGATGAAATTACAGGAGAGCGCATTACCCTTGCTTTTCATCGTGAAACTGACAAAACCCCTACTTCAACACTTTATCTTACGCTTTATCCAAAATATTTCGCACAAACCTCTTTATATCTTTGGGATTCCAATTTTAGACTTGGCGAACGCATAGGATTTTTCCTTAATGGGAACGCAACCCTAAAGATTCCGCTAAACTCCGAGCTTAGAGTAAATATTCACGATAAAATTTTGGGTGGCAAAACATTGCTTGGCAAAGTCCAATCCACACAAAGCGAAAGGGATTTAAAGAAAATCCAAGACGCCTACGATTCCAAGGACGAGCAACAGCAGGATTAGGAACACTAAAAAATGAAAATTGACCCATTGTATATTTTACCCAATCTCTTCACGGGTGTTAGCATTTATATTGGAATCTTAGCGGTTTCTTATGCCTTTATTGGACGCTTTGAGCTTGCGTGCTGGCTCGTGCTCGTTAGCCTCATTTTTGATGGATTAGACGGACGAGTCGCGCGACTTACGGGCACAACAAGCAAATTTGGTGTAGAATTTGATTCTTTGGCTGATGTGGTTGCCTTTGGTGTAGCCCCCGCAATGATTTTATTTTTCTATGGTGGCTTCCATTATGGTAAATTTGGGGTTATGGTTGCGGGATTGTATGTCGTCTTTGGTGCAATTCGTCTAGCGCGCTTTAATGTAGCAACAAGCAGCAATGAACCTAATGTATTTATTGGGCTTCCGATTCCTTCAGCAGCAGTTTTTGTAGTGAGTTGGCTACTTTTTGAAATGGAATTTCTCAAACAATATCCACAAGATTCTGAAAATATCTTTTTGCTTCCTTTGATGATTGCAAGCTTGATTGTAGCTTTTCTAATGGTGAGCAATGTGCGCTATCCAAGTTTCAAAAAAGTAAGTTTTGAAAAAATTAGTTTTGGTAAAGTTATTGTGCTTTTGATGATTATTTTAGCGATTTTATTTATTTATCCTATTTTTACAATCGTTATTTTAATCAGTCTTTATGTTTGCTTTGGTCCTATGCGAGCAGGTTATTATCTTTGCGTTAAGCATTTTTATAGAGAACCAAAGGAATAAAATGCGTATGCGATTTTATACTTATTATAGCCACACCAAAAATCTTTTAACCATTTCAATGCTCTCGCCACTGGGAATTTTGGTTTTTTATAAAAAGATTTCAAATAACAAAGGATAAAAATGGAAAGAATTAAAATTTTTGATACAACCTTAAGAGATGGTGAGCAAAGTCCCGGTGCTTCTATGAATACAGAGGAAAAAATCAAACTTGCTTTGGCGTTGGAACGTTTAGGCGTGGATATTATTGAAGCAGGTTTTGCAGCGGCAAGTCCGGGAGATTTTGAAGCGATTAGCAGAATCTCGGAAGCAATTTGCAATAGCACGATTTGTTCTCTTGCAAGAGCTGTGCCAAAAGACATTGAAAGTGCAGCAAAAGCATTAGAAAAAGCCAAACTTAAAAGAATTCATACTTTCATCGCTACAAGCCCAATCCATATGGAATTTAAACTCAAAATGCAACCCAATGAAGTGATTAAACGCGCGGTAGAAGCAGTGAGTTTAGCCAAAAGCCTATGTGAAGATGTAGAATTTAGCTGCGAAGATGCAAGCAGAAGCGATAGGGGATTCTTAAAAGAAATTGCTGCTGCAGTCATTGAAGCGGGAGCAAAAACACTCAATTTACCCGATACGGTGGGTTATAGATTGCCACAAGAATTGGGCGCAATGATTCAAGAGATTAAAGCATTTGTCGGAGATTCCGTGATTCTCTCTGTGCATTGCCACAATGACTTGGGGCTTGCGGTGGCAAACTCACTTGCTGGAATTCAAAATGGAGCAAGACAGCTTGAATGCACGATTAATGGACTAGGAGAACGCGCAGGAAATACTGCACTAGAAGAAGTTGTTATGATTCTAAAAACGCGCCAAGATATTTTTAATGGATTGGATACGCGTATTAACACCAAAGAGATTTATGCTTGCAGCAAACTTGTCTCTGATATTACAGGAATCCGCCCACAACCTAATAAAGCAATCGTTGGAAAAAACGCATTTGCCCACGAAAGTGGAATCCACCAAGATGGTATGCTAAAACATCGTGAAACCTATGAGATTATGCGTGCTAGTGATATTGGAATCCCGGAAAACAATGGCTTAGTTCTTGGCAAACATAGCGGGCGCGCCGCTTTCAAAGACAAATTGGAAAGTATGGGATTTGGGGAAATTTCACAAGATGATTTGGATAAAGCCTTTGAAAGATTCAAAGTCCTATGTGATAGGAAAAAAGAAGTCTATGATGAGGATATTCGCTCCATTATGACAGAGGAAACAACAAAGATTCCTCAAGTCTTTGAGCTTTTAGGTTTGCAGATTAGCAGTTGCTCTAGTGGCGTGCCTCACGCGGCAATTTCTATCCAAAAAGACAGGGAAACAAGAATAGATGCGGCTATTGGCAATGGAAGTGTAGATGCGATTCTAAAAACGATTGATAGAATCAGCGGATACAAAGGCGTCTTAAAAGACTACAAAGTAGAAGCGGTAAGTGAGGGAAAAGATGCTTTAGCCAAAGTTGTTGTGAAAGTAGAATTTGACCCTGAAAAACCCGCTGTAATTGGACACGGATTGCACTTAGACACAATGCAAGCAACTGCGAGAGCTTATCTTGGTGCGCTCAATAGTTACTTGTCTATGCGTGAGTTGATTACAAACAAAACGATTTGCTAACTTTAGCCAGCTATTAGATAAAGTGCGCTAAAATGCGCGGAGTTTTTTTGAGATTAAAATAGAATATTAAGGAAAACTATGACAGGGATTTTATTAGTATTGCAGTTTGTATTTGCAATCTTAATTACAACGATTGTTTTATTACAAAAAAGTTCGAGTATTGGTCTTGGCGCATATAGTGGCAGCAACGAAAGTTTATTTGGGGCTAAAGGACCAGCAGGATTTTTAGCAAAAGTAACCTTTGGACTTGGTTTGTTATTTGTCATCAATACGATTGCATTAAGTTATCTTTATGTGCAAGATTCTAAAAGCTCTATTGTAGATAAAGTAACGATTCCAACCCCTGTTTTGCCGCAGGATTCTACGCCCAATAACGCACCTGCTGCCCCCTTAGCACCTCTTGCACCCAATAATACAGAATCCAACTAAAGGAATCCTAATGGAATTACAAGAAATCTACACACACACAAAAGAAACAATGAATAAAAGCATTGAGGCAATGAAAAAAGAATTTAGCACTTTACGTAGTGGTAAAGTTTCTATTGCGATTTTAGATTCTATTCGCATTGATTATTACGATACACCCACTCCGCTTAATCAAGTAGGTTCTGTCATTGCACAAGATGCAAGCACAATTGTCATCACTCCTTGGGAGAAAAACTTGCTCAAAGACATTGAACGCACGATTCAAGAAGCAAACATCGGTGTCAATCCAAACAATGATGGCGAAACTATCAAGCTCTTTTTTCCTCCGATGACAAGCGAACAGCGCAAGGAAATCGCGAAAGAGGCGAAAAACATTGGCGAAAAAGCAAAAGTAGCAATTCGGAATATTCGCAAAGATTCTAACGACAAAGTCAAAAAACTAGAAAAAGACAAAGCTATCAGCGAAGATGAGGCTAAAAGAGGGCAAGAGGAAATTCAAAAATTCACCGATGAGGCAGTAAAAAAGATTGACGAACTAGTCAAACACAAAGAAGAGGAATTGCTCAAAATCTAGCCTTAAAGTAAGGAATCTCTAATGAATATTACACAAATCTACAAAAACGCTGGTGCGCTTTTAGAAGGGCATTTTTTGCTTAGTAGCGGGAGACATTCTCCCTTTTATTTGCAATCTGCAAAGGTACTAGAAAATCCAAAAACGGCTGAAGAATTAGGTGTGGCTTTAGCAAAAATCATTCAAGATTCTAAAATCAAGGTGGATTGCGTATGCTCTCCCGCACTTGGTGGAATCCTAGCAGGCTACGAGCTTGCGCGCGCGCTTAGAGTGCGTTTTATTTTCACAGAACGCGTGAATGGCATAATGACTTTAAGGCGGGGATTTGAAATCAAGCCAAACGAGAAAATTCTTGTGTGTGAAGACATTATCACCACGGGTGGTTCGGCTAGGGAATCTGCACAAGTCGTAGAAAAACTTGGCGCACAAGTCGTAGGATATGCTGCCTTGGCAAATCGCGGGATTTGCAATCGCTACCAAAGCTCTCATCAATTTGAAGCCAAAGAATGCAAACTCAATCCTAGTTTGCCACTTTTTGCATTAGAGGATTTTATTTTTGAAACCTTTGAAGCGCAAGATTGCCCTTTATGCCGACAAGGAAAGGTAGCGATTAAACCCGGAAGTCGGGGCAATTAAGAATCCTAAGGATAAAAAATGCGTTGGAGAAAAGTCAAACAAAATCCAAAACCTCCAACACAAGCCAAACATAAGGCAAATTCCGCTCTCCCACCAACCAATGCCTTACCTCATCGGCTCATACAAGAATTAGAACAAAACTCGTCTGACTCTTTGCAAATCGCCAATTTTTGGGAGAGAGGCAAAGCACAAGTGATTGATACTTTTATGATTTACTTGCCGCTTTTATATTTTTTAACTTATGTTGTCGTCGGCAGTGCGCAAGGATTCCGTGATTCCACTTGGGCTCCCTTTAGCGGAGTTTTGATTTATGGAATCCTTGTCGCCTTGCTTTTGGCATTCAAAGGACAAACACCGGGCAAAAAGGCTTATAATCTATGGATTGTCAGAGAAAATGGAAAAAATGTAACATTTGCTTTTGCTCTTTTGCGATTCTTTGCTTTTCTTCTCTCTGGCGTCAGTATCGTAGGAATCTTTATGCCTTTGTGGCGCAGAGACAAAAAAGCATTGCACGATATTTTGCTCAAAACCCTCATTCTCAAAAAAGGTTAATTTTCTATTAAATTTATTTTTGGCATAATTATTCACTTTTAAAGGAGTATTAGTTATGGACGGAAGATTATTTACTTTTCTAGGATTGGTTAGCCACGACCACGATTTTATTATCGCATCTCATACAATTTTAGTCGCAATTATTGCAATTATTTTAGCTAAACTTGCTACTTCAAAACTACAAGTTGTGCCCGGCACAATGCAAAATATCTTTGAAGCATTTTTGGGTGGGGTTATTTTTATGGCAAAAGATGTGATTGGCGAGGAGAAAGCACGCAAATATTTGCCTCTTACTGCAACAATCGCACTTTTTGTATGTTTGGCTAACCTCATCGGAATCATTCCGGGATTTGAAGCACCCTCCTCTAGCCTTAGCTTTACGCTTACACTCGCACTTGTTGTATTTGTATTTTATAACTTTGAAGGAATCCGCACCTTTGGAATCGTAAAATATTTTGCGCATTTTGCTGGTCCTATTAAACCATTAGCCCCACTGATGTTCCCTATTGAAATCATCTCTCACTGCTCAAGATTAGTCTCTCTCTCTTTTCGTCTCTTTGGAAATATCAAGGGAGATGATATGTTCTTGCTTGTAATGTTAATGCTTGCTCCTTGGGTTGCACCACTTCCAGCGTATTTGCTGCTAACTTTTATGGCATTTTTGCAAGCTTTCATCTTTATGATTCTGACTTATGTATTCTTAGCAGGTGCCGTTTTGGTAAGTGAGGAAGCCCATTAAGGCTTACCTCATCACCGAACCTACGCTTTACCCCAAAACTCCTTCAGAATTTCACGACTTTTATATTAGAATCCTTCAAAAACATTCTATTGATTTTGCTGCCTATCGCGACAAGGAATCACATTTTAGCCCTGCACTAATGGAAGTTTTTTTAAACCTCAACCGCTCTTATGGAATCTCAAGCCTCCTTAACTCCAACCTAGACTTAGCTCTTGAGTTCGGCTTTGATGGGGTGCATTGCAATGGCACGCAAATACGACAAATCAAAGCTGCGCGAGAAAAGCTGCCCCTAGTATTTTTCAGCGCACATTCACTTCAAGAAATCCAAGAAGCCGATAAACAAGGTGCAAATGGAATCACGATTAGCCCAATCTTTAAAACCCCAAATAAAGGCACTCCTCTGGGCATTGATTTTTTAAACAGCATTGAACCTAAAAATCTAAAAGCAGAACTTTTTGCACTAGGTGGAATCATCACACAAGCACAACTCCAAGAAATCGCCACAACAAAAATCCAAAATTTTGCCTCTATTCGGTATTTTTTAGGGTAAAACTACAATCATTTTATTTATACAATTCGATGAAAGTCAAGCAAAAATCCTTGTTCTATCAATCAAACTTAGCTTCAACTAAGTTGCCAATCTAGCAAACTAGACTCCCTAGTCCTCAAGCGCGATTCTACATTTCTTTTAAACTCTTGCGCTAGTTTTGGATTGGCTAATAAGGCTTGGAGGGATTCTTTACTTGGATTTTTGTAGGTTTGGTGCGCACATTGCAGAGTTGTGGAATCTTGAGCGGATTCTAAACAAATAGCAGAATCCTTTTGAATCCTGCCGCCTTGTATCACGCGCAAATAAAACCCAACACAACCTGTTTCAAAAAGAAATTTTGCTAACGCGTTTTTGTCCTGTGGGCTTGGATACAAACTCGGAATCTTAAAGCACTGCACACGCGGCATAGAAATCTCTAATATTACTCCATTCTCAAAACAAAGCCTATCCCCCACGCATAAATCCCCCGCCTTTACCTCCTCTAGCAAAAGATTCTCGCCCATTCCTCCATAAGGAATCTTCAAGCCTAAACACTTGCGCCACTGCGCATACGATTCCACATCGTAAGCGAAAACAGCCTTGTTTGCCCCTCCGTGATGGATTGTATCGGCGATTTCATTTCCTACAATCCCTTGATGGGTAATTTCTAGCGATTCCACCTCACGCCCTTTCATCGCACTCAAAAAAGAAGTTTTACCACAAGAATATCTTGCAATTTTCCCTATGAAAAGCCCATTTAAACGCACATTTCACCTCGCTTTTTTAGAATTGCAAGGAGTTTTTGCAATTTCACAGAATCCTTTTTGCCGACTTTTGATTCTATGCTAGAATTAATATCTAGCATTTTTGCGCCAATCTGCCTTAAGGATTCCACATTATCCACACCTACGCCACCAGCGACACATAGAGTTTGCACTCTTGCCTTTAAAGATTCCAAAACATCTAAATCAATCCCTTTCCCACTGCCCCCACCCAATGCACTTTTAGAATCCAACAGCACAAAAGGGCTGATAAACTTACCCAAATCCTCTGCACACTCCACATTCCAAACCTCATAAAAGGCGAAATCCGCCTCCCTTAACTCCACCCCACCAAAACAAGAATCTTTAACACTATGGAGTTGTAGCGCATCAACTACGCCCTCTTGATACAACTCTATCGCGGTTTGCATTTGGTTTTCATCGTCTTTTAGCACAATGATTTTAAGAATATTAGAAAATCTCTCCAACTCTCTTGCGATTTCTCTGATATACTCTATTGCGATATATCTTGGAGATTTTGGCTCTATGATAAATCCTAAAGCAGCAATTTTATCCTTTGCATAAAAAGGCTTTAATTCTTGCAAAGCCTCTGCACACATCAGCGCGTCTTGTGTGTTTGTGATTCCGCAAATTTTTAAGAATCCTAAAGGCGAATTTAGCAATCTAAAGACATTTTGATAAAAGGCATTGGGAGAGTTTTTTCCACATTCTATCGCTCTTTTTAATTTCTCTAAAGCAAGCTTGGGTTTATGATTTTTTACCAAATAACTCCCACATAAGATTCCATTAAACCCTAAATTTCCCACAATAAACCCATCAAAATTGCAAAGTAAGGAGGATTCAAAAATCACCTTGCTTTGCGGATTTTTTGCTTGGATTTGGTTTAAGAGGCAATAGGCTTGGATTCTATCAATCACAAAAGTATGCAGATTGCGCGAATTAATCCCAATAAGTTTTGCTCCCAAAGGGGTGATAAAATCCACCTCTAGCGCATTATGCACTTCCACCAAAGGCGTTAAACCCAACTCCAAACATTTTTCATAAAGTGCGCGTAGCTGCAAAAACCCACCATAGGGGTTGTTTTTTCCAATAAAAACCGCAGCAATCAGCAACACCATATCCGCGCCAAAATCGTAAGCTTCCTTGATTTGCCCTAATTGCGTAACAAAATCTTTTCGCAAGACACAGGCGTTAGGATTTGCAAGTTTAACTTCCTTTAAATCCTCTAAATCCCCCTTGAAATAATCATTCTCACACAGCACAGAAATTGCTCCCGCTCCCCCTTGCAAATACTCTTTTGCAAGTGCGCTAGGATTTGGAATCACACCAATATTTCCCGCACTTGGACTTGCCCTTTTAATCTCTGCAATCATAAAAGTAGAATCAAGATTTGGCGCATTTAGCGGAGTTGTGCGCTCACAAGAGCGCAAAGCAACCTTTTGCTTTTTATCTAAAATCTCTTTTAAAATCGTTGGCATTGCGTTAGGTTGCATTATAATCCTTTTAATGAATTTGTGTGTAGATAAAGCAATCTATGATACAGAATCTCGCTTAAAATGTCAATGGCTGGGCTTTCTGTCTCTCCCATATACAAGCCTTTTTGAATCGCGCTTTCAGATTCCAAAACTCCTAGCACATTTTCTAACATTTCTTTTTGCTCACTACTAGAAGCACTCACAAAACTTTGATTCCAACTTACATTTGCCCTCTGCCAATTCACTTTAAGAATGTCCATATTGTTTTCTTTTGCACATTGTTGAATCGCAGAGACAAGTTGTGCTACGAACATCGTTTGTCACTCTTCACTATAAAAATCCACGCCAACTTGCCTTAAAAAATCACCAAAATTTGCAAAACCAGATTTTTGCGATTCTTGATTCTCTACATAGAAATAGATTTAAA
>NZ_CATKCB010000127.1:0-24062 GCF_949747025.1 Helicobacter sp. UBA3407
AAAGAATTGAGCCATATCAAACAAATGCGTCCCGACATTGTAGAATCTTGGAAATATTATCAAGAGTTTGAGAGAATGTGTGAGGAGATGGATAAATAAAAGTAGTTGATTGTCCTTGTGAGATTTGGTTTATGGATTGCTACGAAGTTATATAATGCAACTTCTCGCAATGGCACAATGGAAACATTATAAGAAATTGTCTTGTCATTTTATTCCTTACAAGGTTTAGCAAATTTGCAATCTTAAAATTATTTTTTAGCTTAAATTTGCCATAATTGCCAAATTAATTTTAAAAGGGCGCGTGATGATAATCAAAGGTGCGATGGTTTGTGATGCAAATGGCGAACAAAGAGGCGATGTCCGAATAGAAAAAGGCAAGATTGTCGCAGTAGAGCGAAGCATTATGCCAAAGAGTGGCGAGGAGGTTTTGGGAGCAGATAATCTTATTTTGCTTCCGGGCGCGATTGATTTAAATACACGCGTAAGCAATTCAATTTTAAGCAAAGAAAATCTTTTGAAACTTTCCTGCAAAGCCGCACTTGGTGGAATTTCTCAAGCAGTCTTGATTCCAGATTGTAAGCCGACTTCAAGTAGTGAATTGGGATTGGAGCTACTCCACGCATTGAAAGATGAGTTTAAGGCGCAAATTTTGGGCATTTCAGACGCCGTGAATGTAGAAAATCCAAAGTCTTTAAATGAACTTGCGATTCTGCATAAGAAAGGAGCGAAAGGTATCTTTGCAAAATCCAACATTGATGGCAATCTGCTAAGACGTGCTTGCGAATTTGCACTAATGTTTGATGTGCCGATGTTTTTTTCTTGTGAGGACGAATCGCTAAGCGCAAATGGAGTGATGAATGACGGAGAGCTTTCCTCAAGACTTGGATTGCCCGCCATTCCAACCTTAAGTGAAACAAAAGAGGTTGCGCAAATGAGTGAGGTTGCAAGATTTATGGGTGTAAAAGCAGTTTTTTTGGCTCTCGCAACAGAGCGCAGTGTAGAAATTATTGAGGAAGTCAAAAATATTCATCTCAAATCTATTTCCAAAACCAAGACCCCACACCTTTTTTTGCAAACCTCCATTCACCATCTAATGCTAACAGAGAATCTATGCAATCATTATAACACCGCAGCAAAAATCAAGCCACCTTTGAAGTCCGAATCTACGCGCACAAAATTGCTAAAAAGAGTCAAAAGAGGAGAGATTGAGTTGATTACTTCTTTGCAATCTGCGAAGTCTCAAGCGCAAAAAGACCTTGCCTTTGAAGAAGCTGCCTTTGGTATAGATATGATTGAATGTTTTGTGCCGATGTGTTATACATTATTTGTTAAAAATGAGCGTATGAACTTAAGCGAGTTAAGCAAGATTTTAAGCTTGAATCCAGCTCGTGCGTTAGGTTTTAGCGAAAAAGGATTGATTGCGGAAGGTTACGATGCGGATTTGATTTTGATAGATCCAAAAGAAACTTGTGTAATGGATAATCCCGATTCGCCTTATAATGATTGGATTTTTTATGGCGTTGTGAAAGAAATGTTTGTTGAGGGAAAGCAGTGCTTAGGATTTTACACGCATTCTTGAAAGGAGTTGTATGGAAGCAAAATTATTTTTAGTTTATGAGAGATTTGAAAATTGGTTTTTTGGCTTTTTGCCTAATTTTATTAGTGCATTGTTTATTTTGGTTATTGGATATTATCTCTCTAGGATTCTGTCAAAATATATTTCAAAAGCTGTGATTAAAGCAACAAAAGATGAAACATTAGGAGAATTTCTAAAAAATGTTGTTTTTGTCGCAGTTTTGATTTTGACCTTTATCACTGCGCTTTCAAATTTGGGTGTGAAAACAACCTCTATTATTGCAGTTTTAGGAACTGCAGGTTTGGCAATTGCTCTTTCTTTGAAAGATTCTTTATCCAATCTTGCAAGTGGAATCTTACTCGTGGTTTTGCGTCATTTCAACAAAGGAGATACGATTTCTGTTGGCTCTATTACGGGTAAAGTAGATTCTATTAATTTGTTTCAAACTAAGCTCACCACTCCAGATAATCAAGTGGTGGTTTTACCAAATTCTAGTATTGTCAGTGCGCCTATTATCAATGTGAATGCAAATGCAACGCGTCGTATGGATTTGATTTTTGGCGTAGGTTATGCAAGCGATTTGCAAAAGGCGAAGCAAATCTTAGAAGAGATTTTAGAGCAAGAAGAAATTGTTTTGAAAGAGCCCGCACCTGTTATAGGTGTGAATGCTTTAAATGCAAGTAGTGTAGATTTGATTGTGCGTTTTTGGGTAAGGAGTGAGAACTATTTCACAGCAAATATTGCAATGCAGCAAAAGGTTAAATTGCGTTTTGATGCAGAGGGTATTGAGATTCCATACAACAAACTAGATATTAACCTAAATCAATCAATGGGAACGAATCCATAATGCAAATTATTGGCGCGGATTTTGTAGTGCTTTGTGATGCAGAATTTCGCGTCCTCAAAAGAGGTGGGGTTTGCTTTGAATCCGATGAAATTATCGCCATAGATTCCTATACTTCCTTATGCCAACAATACCCCGATATTCCAAGTCAATATTATGAATCCTGCGCTATCACGCCAGCATTAGCAAATTTACATTTACATTTGGAGTTTAGTCAAAATGAAGGAATCTTGCATTTTGGAGATTTTGGAAAATGGCTAGATAGCGTGATTGTGAATCGTGAAACTTTAATGCAAGAAAAATTAATGGGTGTTAATTTAAAAACTGCAATGCAACAAGGAATTACAGAATGCTTGCGAAGTGGTGTGGGGTTTGTAGGGGCAGTTTCAAGTTATGGATATGATTTGGAAGTTTTGGCAGATTCTCCTTTGCGTGTGCTTTATTTTAATGAAGTTATTGGTTCAAAAATAGAAGTTTTGGACATTTTGTTTCAGAATTTTCTTGCGCGTTTGCAGGATTCTAAATCTGTGCAAAATGAGCGTTTTATCCCAGCGGTTGCAATTCATTCTCCCTATTCTGTCCATTCAAAACTGCTTGAAAAAACACTTCAGGTTGCACAAAAGGAAAATTTGCCTCTAAGCGTGCATTTTTTGGAATCTCAAGCGGAGAAAGAATGGCTAGAAACTAGTAGCGGGTATTTCCAAAAGTTTTATCAAAAATTTTTTGGGAGCAATCCTAAATCTTTTTATGATGTGCAAGGTTTTTTGGAGTTTTTTAAGGATACAAAAAATATTTATTTTGTGCATTGTTTGGAAGCGGATTCTCAAATCTTAAGGGAAATTACCACAATGAAAGGCAAAATCATTACTTGCCCTAAATCTAATCGCTTGTTAAACTCCAAGCTCTTGAATCTTAACGCATTGCAAGAATGTGGGATTCCGTTTTGTTTGGGGACAGATGGCAAAAGCTCCAATAATTCTCTTTCTTTGTTAGATGAGTTAAAAATCGCCTTGTTTGCATATAGTGATATGCCTTTAGAGTATCTTGCGAGGGAATTATTGCTTAGTGTAACGCGCAACGCATTTTTGAATACCGATTGGAAGCTTGGAGAATTAAAAGTCGGAAATTTTGCTGATTTTGCTGTGTTTAAAATCCCCAAAACAGAGGAATTTTTAGCGCAAAATTTAATTTTATATGTTAGAGAGGCATTTGCGCTTTATATCAAGGGAATGGAAGTTTTGGAAAATTTACAGGAGAGGGAATAATGCAAAAATTAACGATTTTTAGAGAATACGATATTCGCGGAATCTACAATGAAGATTTAACACGAGAAAATGTTACGCGCATTGGTTATCTTTTGGGGCTAGAATTGCAAAAAAGGGGAGGCAGAAATTTGGGTGTGGGTTATGATGCGCGTGTGCATTCAGAAATCATCTTTGATTGGTTTTGTCAGGGTGTTTTTGCAAGCGGAGCTTGTGCGTATAATCTAGGGAGGATTCCAACTCCTGTGGGATATTTTGCCTTGTATAGTGAGTTTGAAGTACAATCGCAGACTTTGCAACTTGAAGGAAGTGTGATGATTACAGGTTCGCATAATCCTCCTAAATACAATGGGTTTAAAATTACTCTTTGCAAAGAACCATTTTTTGGTGATGCAATTTATGCGTTAGAAAAAGACTTTTACACACTTGAGTTTGAGGAGGTTGCCAAAAAGATTCCAAAAAATACAATTCCTCAAAAGCTGAATGTCTTAGATTTGTATGTGGATTATTTGGCAAATGAGTTTGCGCATTTAAAAGGGTTTGATTTACCTATTTCTATGGATTGTGGGAATGGAATCGCAGGGGTTGGAATCGCACGCATTTTGGAACGTTTGGATATTCGCTTTAAAGGATTATTTTTGGAGCCTGATGGGAACTTTCCTCACCACCACCCAGACCCTAGTGAAGAAAAGAACTTGCAAGACCTCAAAACAGAAGTGGCAGCAAGAGGTGGAATCGGGTTTGCCTTTGATGGCGATGGGGATAGATTGGCGGTGATTAAACATACACGAGAGGGAGGAAAAGTCTATAAAGGCGATGAGCTTGCGATTATTTTTGCACAAACGATTCCACACCCTATTATAATTGGTGAAGTGAAATGCTCATTAAATATGTATGAAAGCATTGATAGAATCGGACAGAGTATAATGTATAAAACAGGGCATAGCAATTTGAAAGTTAAATTAAAAGAGAGTGGTGCGCATATGGCATTTGAAGTCAGTGGGCATATTTTCTTTAACGATAGATATTTTGGGTATGATGACGCAACTTATGCAGCTTTACGTGTTATAGAATTGCTGAAAACAAAGGGCTTAGAGTTTGATAAAGTCCTAGAATCTTTGCCTAAACTCTATTCTACTGATGAAATCAAAATTCAAACGAGTGAAGAAGAAAAATTTGCGCAAGTAGAACGATTAAAAGAGATTTTAAACGATGTTTCCAAACTCCCTGCAAATTTCCCTAAAATCGTTAAGATTATTTCAATTGATGGAGTGCGTGTGATTTTTGAAGAAGGTTGGGGGCTTGTGCGGGCAAGCAATACCACACCTGTGCTTGTAACGCGTTTTGAAGCCAAGAGCAAGGAAGCAGTTGCAATGTATCAAAGAGCACTTTTAGCACTACTAGACAATTTCAAAAAAGAGGAGCAATAATGGAGCAAATCGTCTTGCAATCTCCCTTTGATATGCACTTGCATTTAAGGGACGGAGAGATTCTTGAAAGTGTCGCGAAATTTACTGCACAAAGCTTCAGTGGTGCGCTTGTAATGCCAAATCTCAATCCACCGATTCTAAATGTAGAGGACGCGCTTGCCTATCAAAAGAGAATTTTAAAGGCTTGCGGAGATGAAAATTTCAATCCAATGATGTCTTTATATCTCACAGAAAAATTAGACAAAAAAGAGCTTCAAAAGGCAAAAGAAAAGGATATTCTCTTTATTAAACTCTATCCAAAAGGGGCGACAACAGGAAGCGAGAATGGTGTAAGCGAAATTCTTAATACGAAAATTTTAGAGATTTTAGAGATTGCGCAAGAGCTTGGGCTAATTTTGAGTATTCACGGAGAGAGTAATGGCTTTGTTTTAGAGCGAGAAGCGGAATTCCACGCGGTGTTTGCAGAACTTGCGGAGACTTTTCCGCGCCTAAAAATTATTTTTGAGCACTTGAGTGATAGACGTTCTATTGCTGTGGTAGAAAAATATGACAATCTCTATGCTACACTGACTTTACACCATATTAGTTTGAGCTTAGAAGATGTTATTGGAGGAGCATTGAATCCTCATTGTTTTTGTAAGCCTATTTTAAAGACACCAAAGGACAAAGATGCTTTGTTGCAGATTGCCTTAAGTGCGCATAAGAAGTTTTCTTTTGGTAGCGATTCTGCTCCCCATTTGCAAAGTAACAAAGAAAATGCCAAAGGTGCGGCAGGAATCTTTACTGCACCAATTTTGCTCCCGGCACTCGCGACGCTTTTTGAGACACATAAAAGTCTAGAAAATTTAGAAAACTTCATAAGCGGTAATGCACAAAAAATTTATGGAATCCGCGCAACTGACAAGCAAGTAAAGTTGATTAAAAAACCAATGACAATTCCGCAAGTCATAGAGGGAATCGTCCCGCTTTATGCAGGAAAAACCCTTGCGTGGAGCTTTGGCTAATGTCAAAAATCGCAGTGTATCCTGGCACTTTTGACCCGATTACAAAAGGGCATTTAGATGTGATTGAGCGCGCGTGCAAGCTCTTTGATGGGTTGATTATTGCTGTTGCAAAATCAGATAGCAAACACCCTTTATTTTCTCTTGAAGAACGCGTCAAAATGGTGAATTTGGCGATTAAGGATTCCAAAAATATTTCTTGCAATGTGTGTGTGCAACCTTTTAGGAATCTCATCGCGGATTTTGCAAAAGAAAATAATGCAAATATCCTTGTGCGTGGGCTTAGGGCGGTAAGTGATTTTGAATATGAATTGCAAATGGGATATGCCAATGCGTCTTTGAATCGTGAATTGGAAACAATTTACCTTATGCCCTCGCTCCAAAATGCCTTTATTAGCTCCACGGTGGTGCGTTCTATTCTTTTACACGGAGGGGAAATTGCGCATCTTGTGCCAAATTCTGTTAAGGTGCATATTGCAAGTTTGCCTCATTTTGTGGATTGGAATGCGGAATCCAAAACGAAAGATTCCCTCTTAAAGGATTAAGATGTATTGTGCGATAGAGGGAATTGACACGAGTGGAAAAAGCACACAAATTGCAGCTCTAAAAGAGATTTTTAAAGAAGCCCTTTTCACTTTTGAGCCCGGCGCGACAGAGATTGGCAGAGAGATTCGTTCTACTTTACTTGAACACGATTTGCATTGCACATCAAAGACAGAAATGCTGTTGTTTTTGGCTGATAGAGCAGAGCATAGTGAGAGAATCTTAAAACCAAATGCAGATAAACTCATCATTAGTGATAGAAGTTTGATTTCTGGAATTGCTTATGCGAAAGACTTTGATTTTGAGATTCTGCGCACTTTGAATTTTTTTGCCACGGGCGGAATTGTGCCTAATAAAGTTGTGTTATTGGAATTGACGCAAGAGGTTTTAGAGGAGAGATTGAGCGCAAAAAGTTGGGATAAGATAGAAAAGCGTGGAATCTCTTATTTGCTTGAACTTCAAGAAGCCTTGAAAGAGGTAATTTTGAAGCTTGAAATAGAATCGCTTTTGTTGCAAGCGGATTTATCACGGGCAGAAATTACTGCAAAAATTGTGGATTTTATAAAGAGCTAATGCGCTGTCTGCTCTGTGGAAATTGGACATTTTATACTTTCTGCAAAAACTGCTTTAATGCAATCCATATTACTCCGCGATATAGAGAAATAAAGGGCTTTAAAATTTATAGTTTCTTTGCTTTTGGCGAGATTGAGTATCTGCTACACGCTAAATATCAAGTGATTGGTAGTAAAGTCTATGGAATCTTGGCAAAAAAAGCAAGTCAATATTTGAAAAATACTCTAGAGATTCCGCTTAACGCTTATGCTGTGGGAATTGATGATAAAATCAGCACACAAGGCTACGCACATAATGCAATTTTGTTGTATCATTTAAAACAGGTGGGATTGACGCCACTCTATCAGACATTATACGCCAAAAACCCTGTATCTTATGCAGGAAAAAGTTTGAAATTTCGTCAAGCAAATCCGCGCAATTTTTGCCTTAAACGCAAGGTAAGGGGCAAAGAAATCGTATTGGTTGATGATATTGTTACAACAGGCTTAACGCTAATGGAGGCAAAAGAATGTTTGGAATCTAATGGTGGAAAAGTTTTAAATGCTTTTGTCTTAGCAGACGCGAGAAACTGAAAGCAAACATATTAAGAGCAAGAGCAATAAAAGAACTTATTTAATTTCCAATTATAAATAAGGACAAGAATTCAACAATTGCGACATTCTGCAAAAAATCTCGCAATTGTGCTATGCTAATCATCTTTCATCAAGTTGTCTTTAGCAGCTTGTGGAAGTTTGGTTAGAAAATTTCCCATATTAAAATCCACTCCTTGATTGGTGGCTTCATTGACAAGCGCAATGGCTTTTTTAGAATTAAAAGAGCTTAAGGGATTGTAGGGTTCGAAAAGACAATTTGTAACTGCTAGTGCGTAGGCATTCTTTTTGATTTCGCTAGAAGAAGCGTGTGGGTTTTCAATATGGGTAATGCTTTGGATTAGTCTTTCATCAAACTTCCAATGGTCAAATAAGAATCCTAGAAATGCCACATGATCAATACCGCAATATTGATTCTCTAGTTCGGATACATTTTGAAAATTATTTGTTTGATTTTCGGTTAAAAATTCCTTCGCTTTGCCTGACTTTAGGAGCATATTTGCAAGCAAAATCATTCCTAAACGCAAAAGCATAGCGCATGGCACAAGCTCATTGGAAAGTGCTTTGTCTTCTTCTTGAAGCCAAGTAGAGATGAAATCCACTTCATTAGAACAATTAGCTAAAAATACTCCTGTATCTAATCCATAAGGAGAAACATCAATAGAAAAATTAGACCGAATAGAGTTCGCCAAAACAACATTTTTGATATTGCTAATTCCGAGCAACGAGACAACTTGTTGAATTGTAGAAACTTGATGAGAAAATCCATAAAATGGAGAGTTTGCAAGACGCAAAAGCTCACCAATTAATAAGGGGTCTTTAGAAATGATAGCAACAACTTTACTAATCTCCAAATCTGCTCCGCTAGAATCAACATATTCTTGTAGTTCCATCACTGTTTTAGGGAGCGGTGGGAGATCATTAATAGTCTCTAAAAGTAAAGGATTCATTGAAAACTTCCTCTATTTCTAAGGTATTTTTTGTAAATAATTTTTTATTGTATCGTATTTTTAGTAACACATTACTTAATTAAAGTTTCAAAAATAACATAAAATTGTGAATAAATGGTAAAATAATCAGAAACTTTTAGGAGATTTTATGCGCTTTGGAAAAATTGATTACCTTAATCTTTTGCCTTTTGAAACTTTTGTGCGGGCATATCCTAAGCCATCGCATTTTCAATTATTTTATAACAAAAAAAAATCTTATCCTGCAAAGTTGAATCGTGAATTTTTGTTTGGGCGCATTGATGCGGGATTTGTTTCATCTATCACGGCACTTAGGGCAAGGAGAGAGCGTTTTTGGGCTTCGCAAGTTGGAATCGTAGCACGCAAGGAAGTTTTAAGTGTAATTTGCTTGCCAAAGGAAAAGGGAGAAGATTATCAATCTGCGACCTCTAATGCGCTTTTAAAAGTTCTTGGTTTAAAGGGACGTGTATTAATAGGAGATAGAGCACTTGTAGAGGTTTTGAAGCAGAAAAGTAACCATCAAAAAGATTATGTGGATTTGGGCAAGTTTTGGGTAAAAAAGGAACATTTACCTTTTGTTTTTGGGAGATTGTGCGTCAAAAAGAATCATTCTTTTTATAAAAAATTAATCCATTCTTTTTATAAAAAGCATATTAAGATTCCACATTTTTTGCTAACAAAAGCTGCACTTAAAAGCGGAATTTCAAAACAAGAGATATTACAATATCTCCAAGTGTTGTCTTATAAAATAGACAAAAAAGCAAATTTTGGCGTGGAAAGATTTTATAGAAATTTAAGGATTTTAAAGATTAAAGCACCACGGAGATTTTAGGATTTCTTGTGTGGGAATAAATATGGAATCCAAAATAAAATGACATTTAATAAAAAATGCAGGTTATTTTGAATATAATATATCCTTTTATTTTAAAATATGCCCCAAAAGAGTGGGGCTTTTAGGAGTAGCAATGGAGCAAACATTATCCATTATCAAGCCTGATGCGGTGAAAAAAAATGTTATTGGAAAAATTGTTGATCGCTTTGAAAGTAATGGGCTAAGAATCGCAGCAATGAAAAAAATCAGACTTAGCCGATGCGATGCAAAAGATTTTTATGCAGTGCATAAAGAGCGTCCCTTTTTTGGCGAGTTGGTAGATTTTATGGTAAGCGGACCAGTTGTGGTTATGGTGCTTGAAGGATTGAACGCGGTAGCAAAAAACCGCGAACTAATGGGTTCAACTAATCCAAAAGAAGCAGCACCCGGCACCATTCGCGCGGATTTTGCAGAGAGTATTGATGCAAATGCAGTGCATGGAAGTGATAGTTTGGAAAATGCTAAAAAAGAAATTGCATTTTTCTTTGCTACAAAGGAAATTTGCTAGTTAATGCATAAAATTGCTTTCACAAAGGCATTTCAGAGTTGCAAGAATGGAGAAAAAGTCCGATTTTGCATTGAAGAGAATCAAGTCAAGTTGGAGGGTGTTTTATCTTGTGATAAAAGTTATCCCGATATGCTTAAACTCAATGGAATCTTAAGCGGGGTAATCACTCTTGTCTGTGATTTGAGTGGAGAAGAATATCAAAAAATACTAGAAGAGCCTGTAGGATTTTATCTAAGTGATACAATTGTGCATTTAGATAGTGAGCATTTTGAAGAAATTGTGGAATGCAAAGAGGGCAAGATTGATTTTGAAGAAATTTTACAGAGCGAATTAGAGATGATTCGCTGTGATTATCATATTAAAGAAAATGAATTTAAGGAGTAAAAAATGGCAGTACCAAAAAGACGCGTGAGTAAAACAAGAGCAGCAAAACGAAGAACACATTATAAAATTACATTAGCAGTTCCTGTAAAAGATAAAGACGGAACATGGAAAATGCCTCATCGTGTAAATAAATTTACTGGAAAATACAAAAATAATTAATTGGAATCTTACAGATGAGAATTGCCGTTGATGCAATGGGTGGCGATTTTGGCTCTTCCCCGCTTGTGCAAGGTGCTTTACAGGCATTAAAAGAACGAGATTTTGCACTTGTACTCGTTGGGGATGAGCAGGTTATTGCGCCACTTATTCCTGCAGAATGCAAGCAAAAGGTAGAGATTGTGCATTGCACGGATTTTATTACAATGGAAGAAGGTGCAACTTCTGCACTCAAGCGCAAAGAAAGCTCTATCTATCTTGCAATTGAAATGCTTAAAAATAAACAAATAGACGCAGTGGTTTCTGCTGGGCATAGCGGTGCAACAATGAGTCTTGCAACTTTAAAGATAGGACGTTTAAAGGGTGTTTCTCGTCCCGCAATTTGCACGCTTATGCCACGTATAGATGCACAAAAAAGTTTAGTAGTAGATGCGGGCGCAAATGTTGATTGCAAACCAGAGAATCTCTTTGAGTTTGGAATTATGGGACACGAGTATGCAACTGCGATTCTTAACTATCCTAAAGCACGGATTGGTTTGTTGGCAAATGGAGAGGAAGAATGCAAGGGCAATGAAATGACAAAAGCTGCCTTTGACCTTTTAAAAAAACATCCAAGCTTCATTGGGAATATTGAGGGAAACAATATCTTTGACGCAAATGTAGAAGTAATTGTGTGTGATGGATTTGTCGGTAATGTTGTGCTAAAAACAAGTGAGGGAGTGGCGGATTCTATTATTTTTTTGTTAAAGAAATATATTAAATCCTCTCCTATTGGAATCTTTGGTGCATTGTTTATGAAAAATGTATTCAAAAAGCTTAAAAAACAAATTGATTATGCGGAATATGGAGGTGCGCCACTTCTAGGAGTAGATGGGAATGTCATCATTTGCCACGGAAAAAGTAATGCAAAGGCGATGAAAAATGCAGTTTTTCAAGCAATTTTAGCGGTTGAAAATAATGTCAATGACAAAATTTTAAGTGCTTTAGAGAAATATAAGATTTAAGAAATGTCAGTAAAAATACCAATTTATGCGTCTTTAAGTTCTATTGGTGCGTATGTTCCTAGTAGAATCGTGAGTAATGAGGACTTATCTAAAATTGTTGAGACGAGTGACGAATGGATTACGAAACGCACAGGCATCAAAGAAAGGCGATTTGCAGAGGACAATGAAGCAACAAGTGATTTGGCAACCAAAGCCGCAAGAATCGCAATAGAGCGCGCACAGATTGATATTAGTGTGATTGATGCGGTGGTTGTTGCTACAATCTCTCCTGATTTCTTTTGTATGCCCTCAACAGCGTGTGTAGTGGCAAATAACTTAGGAATCATCAATAAACCTGCTTTTGATATTGCAGCGGCTTGCAGCGGATTTATCTATCTCCTCTCTCTTGCAAAATCTTTCATAGAATCCCAGACTTACAAAAATATCTTGATTATTGGTGCGGAAAAGATTTCAAGTATTTTAGATATGGAAGACCGTAGCACTTGTGTTTTGTTTGGTGATGGAGCGGGAGCTGCGGTTATTCGTGCAACAGAGGATAAAAGCCTTAGCGTATTAGATGTGCAGTGTGCTGCAAATGGGCAATATCAAGAGCTTTTGATGACACCAGGTTGTGGCAGTCGTTATCCTGCAAGTGCTGAAATTTTGAGAGAACGTTTGCAATTTATCAAAATGAAAGGCAATGAGACTTTTAAAATTGCGGTAAAAACTTTGACAAAAGATGTGGTAGAGATTCTACAAAGAAATCATCTCTCCAAAGACGAGATTGATTTTTTTGTCCCACATCAAGCAAATTTACGCATTATTTCTGCAGTAGGAGAGGCATTGGGATTCTCAAGTGAAAAAGTCGCCCTCACTGTGCAAAAATATGGCAACACTTCCGCTGCTTCCATTCCTATGGCTATCAATGATTTATACGAAAGCGGTAAAATCAAGCAGGGTTCAAAACTGCTTTTGGACGCTTTTGGTGGTGGCTTGACTTGGGGTTCAGCGATTCTTGCCTTTGGCGGTCAATGATTTTATTGTGGGTAGTGTTTTTGCTTGTTGCAAATGTCAATACAAAATCTTGCTACAAATAAATGCGTTAGTTCGCTCTGCCAACCAATCTAGCTACCAAAGCCAATGAGGAATCTTTGGCGCGCGGAATCAAAGTTTCTTCATAAAATAGAATCTCTAAATCCAAAAAGGCGTGTAAAAGTTCGTTTTTGTGTAATAAATGGCTAGAATCACTTGCAAAGGCATTGTGCGATTCTATCTCGCTTTTGGCAAAAGTTTCAAAGACTAAGATTCCACCTTTTTTTAATCCCTCACACATCAAAGGAAACAATCTTCGCTCTAAAAAATAGCTATTGCAAATAATATGATAGTTTTGTGGCAGAATCTTAAAAGAATCCAAATCTGCGCAATGCGCGTAAATATTGCGTTCATTTTGCAAAGAAGTAATCGCAAAGTCAGAAATATCTATGCTTTCTACCTCAAACCCACAATCTCGCATAAAGCGCGAATTGCGTCCCATACCGCAAGCAATGTCTAGTGCCTTGCCTCGTGGGGCTGCGGTAATGAATTGACGCAGCAGAGCAAGAGGCTCACTCGGAATCGGATTGTTTTTATGACGCAGATTCCATTTGTCTTGGTCGCTTTGCATTAGTCGCAGAATCTTTTGAGAATCTCTTGATAGGAATCAATGCGTCTATCACGCAAAAATGGCCAAATCCTACGCACTTCCTCACTTCTTTGCTTGTCCCATTCAAAATACAAAATTTCTTCTTTTTCTACGCTTCCAAGTGCAAGCAATTCGCCTTGCGCTCCATAGGCAAAACTAGAACCCCAAAAAGTGATTCCCTCCATTACTCCGCTTTTGTCTGCTTCAAAACCTACGCGGTTAATCGTTGCAACAGGGATTCCATTTGCGACACTATGTCCGCGTTGCACTGCCATCCACGCTTCCCTTTGCCGTTCTTTTTCATCAGCTTTATCACTATTGAACCAACCAATTGCAGTGGGATAGATGAGAATCTCTGCTCCTTTTAATGTCATAATGCGTGCGGCTTCAGGATACCATTGGTCCCAGCATATAAGCACCCCGAGCTTGCCTAAGCTTGTGGTAATAGGCGTAAAATTCAAATCTCCGGGCGTAAAATAAAATTTCTCATAGAATCCCGGGTCATCTGGAATGTGCATTTTGCGATATTTTCCCGCAATGCCTCCATCGCGCTCAAACACAACTGCTGTGTTGTGATAAAGCCCCGCACTTCTTCGTTCAAAAAGTGAAGTTACAAGCACAATTTTATTGTTTTTGGCAATTTGACTGAAATATTCGCAATCCGCTTCAAAACTCAACGCATAATCAAAAAAATCTACATTTTCACTTTGGCAAAAATATTCTTGCGTATGAAGTTCCTGTAATAAAACTAGTTGCGCTCCATTTTGTGCAGCTTCTTTTATCATTTGCGTGCTTATTTGCTGTGTAGAGGATTTGCTACCTTTATAGGATTGTTGGATTAAAGCAACTTTGATTTTGGATTCCATTTTTACTCCTTAGTAGTCTGTGTCCTCGTAATCTTCCTCTCCGCTATCGTAATCGTCCTCATCATAGAGGAATTTATCGCTATCTTCATACTCTGAATTGTAGCCGTCGTATTCCTCATCCTCAAACTCTTCGCAATTTTCGTCCTCAAAAATTTTCATCTTTTCTCCTTTTTAAAATCATTGCAATTGCTTCGCTCGCCAAACGTAGCCCAAAACTTGCTGTTACTCCGCTGAAACTCCCAAGCTCTTTACATTTTGGCTCTTCTGGGCTAAAGGCTACCATAAAACTGCCTTTAAAACCTTGCTTTTTCAGTCCTTCGCGAAATTTTCTTGCAAATTTGTCCCCATAACTTTTCCAAATTGGCGCAAATTGAATCTGTGAGGGGTCTAGTTTTTTAGCACTTCCCATAGAAGAGAGCAAAAGAGGTTTTGTGGGAGATTCGGGCTGATTTGCGACTTTAAGCGCAAGAGCAATTTTTGCGTCAATGTCGTCAATCGCATCTAAAACAATGTCATAAGCAGTAAAGTCAAATTGTTGAATAAAGTCTCGTGTGATTTTTGCATCAAGGGGAATGACACCTTGATAAATTTCAGCAAGAACTTCTACTTTTTTGCGCCCGATTCCGCCTAAAGAGCCGATTTGGCGGTTTTGATTGCTTGGCTCGAAACAATCAAAATCTATAATGCAAATTTCACCGATTCCTGTGCGATAAAGGCAATCTAACGCAAATCCCCCAACACCCCCTACGCCAAGAATAAGGGCTTTGGAATCTTGTAGCTTTGCTAAGCCCTCTTCTTTGAATAATGGTAAAGTTCTTACAAATCTTTTATTCATTGAATCCTCCGCTAATCCAATCCTCTAAAGTGCGTAATCGATTCCTTGCGGTAAAATCAAGGGTAATGGGAGTGATAGAAACATAACCATTTTTGGTCGCTTCAAAGTCAGAAGTTTCGTTGTTTTCTCGTTCATTCCATGCAAGAGGATGAAGCCCAAGCCAATAATATTCCTCTCCGCGAGGATTTCGATGTACATGCGCATCGTTGCCATAGGCTCGGATTCCAAGTTCGGTAATTTTAAATCCCTTGCAGTCTTTAGGAGAAATTTGTGGAATATTGATATTTAAAAATTCTCTTGCATCTAGAGGATATGTGTGATTTAGGATTTTTTTGGCTATTTTGTAAATACTTTGTTTTGCGAGTTCAAAATCAAATCCAAAATAATTTTTATCTTGCAAGACTTGTGAAATAGCAATAGATGGAATCCCGTGCAGAACGCCCTCCATTGCAGCACTTGCTGTGCCAGAATAGCTGATATCCTCTCCCATATTAGAGCCAATATTGATTCCGCTCACAATTAAATCCGGCATAAATCCCTCTTGGTAAAGCGCATTTAAAGAAAGATAAACACAATCCGTAGGGCTTCCGTCCTCTAGCTTGTAGAAATCATCTTCTATCTCCACAAAACGCAAAGGGCGGGTGAGTGTCATTCCGTGCCCACAGGCAGATTTTTCACTTGCGGGTGCTACAATCATAATGTGTCCAAGTGGGCTTAACGCACTTTGAAGTGCTAAAAGTCCCGGAGATTGATAACCATCGTCATTGGTGATTAAAATGCGTTTCATTACTGCTTCTTAAAAAATAAAATAATGACTTAAGAGTTCATTCAAAATTTTGTTGGCTTTTGGGTTGAGCGTTTTAAATTGTGTCAAAATAGAATCCGATAGATTTTTTGCTTCCTTTTTTGCGCCCTCTAATCCCAATAAATTTACATAGCTATTTTTATCAGTATCGTGCTGTGTGGGTTTGCCGGCTTCTTGTTCGCTTTGTGTGGTATCTATGATGTCATCACGAATTTGAAAAAATAATCCCAAGTCTAATCCTAATTTGTAAAGAGATTTACGCGTCTTTTTGTCGCAATCTGCAAGGATTCCACCCATTTGTAGGCTTGCTGCAATCAGCTTGGCTGTTTTGTTTAAATGAATGAATCTTAGTTGTTTTAGCGGAAGTTTTTGATGTTCAAAATAACAATCTAGTGCCTGTCCTAGCACCATACCATAGATTCCGCCATTATAGCTTAGACATTGGATTAATTTAACCTTTGTTTTTGGTTTTAGTTTTGCTTTTGTAAGCAGATAAAAAGCGTGTGTATTTAGCCCATCGCCTGCTAGAATCGCACTTGTTTCGCCGTATTTTGTGTGGAGTGTTTGGCAACCTCTGCGCAAGGGTGCATCGTCCATTGCAGGTAAATCATCGTGGATAAGTGAATAAGTATGTAGAATCTCTAATGCAAGTGCAGGGGCAAAAGCCTTTTCTAGCATTTTGGGTTTATAGCTTGCGACAATGCTTAAGAGCAGTTGAGGACGGAATCTTTTACCGCCATTTAAAACCATTTCCCACAAGGCATCTTCAAAATGGGGGTGAAAACTCGCAACTTTAGGAGCTTGATTCTTGACATAATGTTCAAATCTATCAAAGACTAAAGGCATTAGATTCATTTAAAAGTCCTTGTATTAAGCTATCTTGCGTATTTGTGGGTTGTGCTTTTTGATTGACATTGATAAAAAATTGGAAATCATCTCGCGAAATCAACCATTTTTGCGTTTTGTCTGGAAATTTACCAAGCAAGCGAATAATTGCATCATAGCCTTTTGGAACAATTTGCTGATTGACGCGCAAGACTTTGTCGCCTACTTTTAAACGTTCAAAACCATTTTTGGCATAAGGTGCGACAGAGGTTACCACAAAATCGCTATTGACTTCAATCCCTACGCGCCCTAAAAAATCTTCTTTTAAGAGCATTCCTCCACGTCTTTTATCCACACGCGCCTGCAACTCCATTACTACTCCATTGCGTGATATACGCACAGGCACGCTTTCGCCCTCTTTTAAATCAAAGACTACACGATGAAAATGTGCAACATTTGGAATCGCTTCGCCATTAATTGCCATAATAATATCTCCATACGCAAAGGGATTCGCGCTGAAAAATGGGTCAATGAGATTAACTTCCACTCTATCCTCACTATTTTGAAAAACGCGCACTCCAATGTCTCCATAATAAACAGAATCACTATAAACAAATCGCTCTAAATAGGCTTTTTCAATAAATTGATTTTTACCAATCCCAATTCCATAGATATGATCGCAAACCGTGCTAATAAGGCTATTTTGAAAGGTTGGAGTGTTGAGCGTTGCATAATCAATGGGGCTTTGCATACGCGTTTGAATTTTGCCACTCACGCCCTCTTGCGGTAGAATGCTTGCCATTTCGTCCTCTAGGATTTCTTTATTGATAGAACGCAAGGAGATGGGGAGTAATTCATTTTTAGATTCCAATAAATACATTCCGACAAATGGGTCGTGTTTTAGGATTTTATAACCTTTGGGTGTGGAGTGTGGAGAATAAACAAAAAGGGCTACTTTGGAGGGCGTCAAGCTGATTTCAGATTCTTTTGTAAAATCCCCTAGTCGTTTGATTGCGATTCCATAAGTGTTGCCTACGCGCTCCATTGAAAGAACCGCCTTTTGTTTGCAAGCTTCAAAGTCGTATGCAACAAGTGGCAAATTCAATACAATGATTCCATATCCTAACCAACAAAGTTTTTTGAAATTTATTAAATTCATCATAACCCCTTAAATGGAAACTCTCCTAAATTACCCAACATTCCCATCGCCATATTTTTGCGATTTTGCTCCACACTCTTAGAAATGTCATTAAACGCACTCATCAGCAGAATTTGTAGGGATTCCTTGTCCTCTAGCAAAGAATCGTCAATGCCAATATCAATGACTTCTCCCTCTCCATTTGCTGTGATATGAACTAATCCCCCACCACTTTTGGCACTGAAAGTCAAGTTTTTACTCTCTTCTTGCGCTTCTTTAAGCTTTTCTTGTAGGTTTCCAAGTGTTTTGGCAAGCTCCTGCGGGTCAAACATTTTTCAACTCCTTTTTAATTGCGATGATTTGGTTTTTTTCATCTACTAGCACAACTTTTGGTGTATAAGTTGCAAGTTCTTCTTGCGTATAGGTGGCATACGCCATTACGATGATTTTATCTCCTATTTGCACCTTGCGTGCTGCTGCACCATTTAGGCACATATCTCCCTTTCGTCCCTCTATCACATAGGTTGAGAATCGCTCACCATTGTTGATATTGACAATATCTACCTTTTGTCCCTCTTGAAGTCCTGCGGCTCTCATTAGTTCAATATCAATGGTGATAGAGCCTACATAATTGAGGTTGGCATCGCTCACGCTTGCTCGATGAATTTTGCTATATAACATTGTGAGATTCAATTTAAAACCTTTTTAAGAATTTTAACACATTTTGTCCAAAATATTTTTATTTCATATTTTTAGAATCTTTAAATAAAGATTTTCTTATAAATCCAAAAGTGTATAAATCGGAACAATTTTGCGCAAATTTTCTGCGCCTTTTAGGGATTCTAAATTTAAAATAAAGCAAGATTCCAAACAATTTGCTCCCGCTTGTTTAATGAGATTGACTGCGGCGACTGCCGTGCCACCTGTGGCAATCAAATCATCTATTAAAAGCACATTGGGGGATGGATTCTTTGAATTTTTAAACGCATCAATATGGATTTCAATTTCACTAAATCCATATTCCAAAGAGTATTTTTCAGAAATCGTTGTATAAGGCAATTTGCCTTTTTTGCGAATCGGCACGAATCCAACTCCTAGTGCGTAAGCCAAAGTTGCACCAAAAATAAAGCCACGACTTTCAATCGCGGCAATAAAATCAATCTTAAAAGATTCATAATGTGTCTTAAGATGAGAGATAATAAAATGAAAAACTTGTGGATTGTTTAGAAGTGTTGTAATGTCGTAAAATAAGATTCCAGGTTGTGGATAATCCGAAATCGTGCGGATAGAATCAAGCAATTTTTTTTTGTCGTCTTGGGTGAGTTGTTGCATATTTTTCCTTTTAAAATCATAAATTCCCGAAATCTTAACGCGTTTTATCTTAATGTGTCAAGAATTTAAGTTTTGTTTGGATTAAAATTTGATAAAAGTGGAAGTTTGCTACAATTTCAAACAAAATATAAAATGCTCTTTTAAAGGCAGAATCTTAAAATGCAAAATCAAAAATTGCTTAAAAATCTTTTTGTTCTTTTATTGGGCTTGTGTTTGGCAAGTCCAAATCTCTTTGCCTTTGCAACACCTCCTATTAGCAGACAAGCACTGATGAAGCATATTTTTGCGCCCACACTTTTTAGTATGTATAGCAAGGACTATGGAATGCTTTATTGTCAGCTTTATGGTGTCGCTGGTGTAAGCAAAAGCTTCAAAAATGACACTTGCGAAGTAAGTGCAAGAGCGGTTAAGGAAATGCGACATTTTGCGATGCAATACACGCGCAATAAGGTTTTTTTGGAGCAGCAATATCGTTTGGGCTATAAAAGCGGTTGGTGTTTTTTGCAACGCGGGGGGAATCTCTTTAATGCGGAGTTAGTGCGTGATGGTTATGCGGTGGTGCAGTATTTTGATGTTACAGAATCCGCAGTGTTAGCAGATTTGGAAGTGCTAGAAAGCATTGCAAAGGCTGAAAAGCGCGGATTATGGAAAGAGTGGAGTAAAGAAATGGAATGTCTGAAAAGAACTTTGCAAGAGATTGCCAAAGAAACATTAAGCAAAGATTCCGACAAATAAATTGCGCAACTTTTCATATGGAATCTTAAGGAGATAAAATGATGTTGGGGTTAAAATGCTTTTGACGAGTTTATATATTGTAGGAATTACTGCAGAGGGAATGAGCGGGGCGTTAGCAGCAGGAAGGCATAATATGGATTGGTTTGGAGTGGTTTTTATCGCTTGTGTAACCGCGATTGGCGGAGGTTCTATTCGTGATGTGCTTTTTGGGCATTATCCTCTTACTTGGGTGGCTCACCCCGAATATTTGCTCATCGTGTGTTTTGCGGCAATTTTGACGACAAGGATTCCTTATTTTGTTGCTAGATTTGAGCGCACTTTTTTAGTATTAGACGCTATGGGGCTTGCGGTCTTTAGTGTAATTGGCGCGCGTGTGGGGATAGATTTGCACCCAAGTGGAGCAATGGCGGTAACAGGAGCAGTCATCACGGGAGTGTTTGGCGGAATCTTGCGGGATATTTTTTGTGCGAGGATTCCGCTTGTATTCCAAAAAGAGCTTTATGCTAGCATTTCCTTGCTTGTAGGCAGTTTATATGTAGTTTGCGAATGGATTAGTGCGAATTATTTTGCAATGAATCAGAATCTTATCATTATTGCTTGTCTTTCTATTGGCTTTGTTGCGCGCTTGGTTGCAATTCGTTATCATTTGGGGCTACCAACCTTTAAATATACACCTAAATCGTAGTAGAATCCTTTATCCTGCCTTGTTGTAGGATTTTATTGTGGCTTTTTGTAAAAGATTCAGTCGCAAGGACGCAGTAAGAAACTCTATGAGGATAAAATCAAAGCCTTTTAGCAATAAATAAGGTGCAAACATTTGCAGAAAATGCTTTGGTATAAAGAGGCATAAAACCTACTTCTTGTAGCTCGCTATTCAGCTTTTCTGCGGTGAGAAATTCTTCAATGGAATCAGGCAAGTAGCGATAAGCGCGATAGTTTTTAGAAACGATTCCACCTATGTAAGGTAGGATATTTTTGGTATAAAATCCCATAAGTTTTTCCAAAAGCGTGGGATTCTCACATTTGGTAAATTCTAAAATCACTAAGATTCCATTTGGTTTAATCACCCGCGCAAACTCCTCTAAAGCGCGTTTTCTTTCTACGACATTGCGGATTCCATAGGCAATACTTAAAATATCCTTACTTGCGTTTTCTAGTGGGAGTTCTTTTGCTTCACATTGCTTAAATTCTACATTGGGAAGTTTTTTGCGTGCGACATTCAGCATTCCCTCACTTGGGTCTAGTCCTATTATACTTTGAATTCGCACATTTTCTTTGAGTGTATTTTTGTGCCAATGGCTTATCATATCTCCCGTCCCGCAAGCAACATCGGCAATATTTAACGCGGATAGGGATTCTTGTGGCAAGTTTCTAAAGGCAAGCTGACAAGCTTTTTGTCTCCAAGCAATATCTATTCCGCAGCTCATCACGCGGTTTGCCAAGTCATAGCTTCCTGCAATATTGTCAAACATTGCAATGATTTCTTGTTGCTTATTTTGCATTTTGGGGTTCCTTTGAGTCTTGTAATGCTTTTTTTGCAAGTTGCAACCAAGCTTCCAAGCTCTCAATCTGTGTTTTTGTTGCCTGTGTGGAAGTGCCACCATAGGAGTTTCTGCTATTCATAGAAGCCTCTAAATCTAGGCTTTTGTGCGCCTCTTGTGGAATCGCGCTATCCACACTGCATAATTCCTCCGCACTTAAGTCGCTTAAGTCCTTGCCTAAGGATTCTGCAAAGGCGACTGCTTTTCCTGTGATATGGTGCGCCTCTCTAAATGGAATCCCACAAGTCTGCACGAGAAAGTCTGCTAAATCTGTTGCGCTTAAATGTCCTTTTTTGCAAGCTTTGAGCATAGAATCTGTATTGATTGTCATTGTTTGTAAGGTGTCTTTGAGGATTCTTAACGCAATGCTTAATGTCTCAAAACTATCAAATACGCCCTCTTTATCCTCTTGCGTGTCTTTGTTATAAGCAAGCGGTAAGCCTTTCATTACTACCAAAAGCGAGAGGAGATTACCATATACGCGTCCGCTTTTGCCGCGCAAAAGCTCTGGAACATCGGGATTCTTTTTTTGTGGCATTATGGAGCTTCCTGTGGAATACGCGTCGCTTAGGGTGATGAATTTAAATTCATAGCTACTCCACAGCACAAGCTCTTCTGCAAGTCTTGAAATGTGCATTGCAATCATAGAGCAATCATAGAGAAAATCTAGCGCAAAGTCTCTATCGCTCACGGAATCTGTGGCGTTTAATGTCGGTGCAATAAAGCCTAAAGTTTGTGCAGTGAAAAATCTATCTGTCGCATAAGGAGTGCCAGCAAGAGCTGCTGCACCTAAAGGACAAAAATTATTGCGTCTAAAAGAGGATTCCAATCTTTCAAAATCTCTTGCAAACATACTGACATAAGCACACATCAAAAAGCCAAAATTCACAGGTTGGGCGTGTTGTAAGTGTGTCATACCCGGTAACATTGTTTGTGTGTGTTGTTTTGCAATTTCTAGTAAGGCATCAATGAGTTCTAAAAGGAGCGCACGTAAATTGTCGTTGGAATCTAGCACAAAAAGCCTAAAATCAAGGGCAACTTGGTCGTTACGACTGCGCGCAGTGTGGAGCTTTTTGCCCACCTCACCGATGATTTGTGTCAGTCGCTTCTCCACTGCCATATGAATATCCTCATCGCTAAGGATAAACTCAAATTCCCCTCGCTCCATTTCCTCTTTGACTTGCTCCAAGCCCTCACAGATTTTCTCTGCTTCGCTTTGTGTGAGGATTCCACATTTTGCTAACATTTTAGCGTGTGTTTGTGAGCCTAGAATATCTTGTTTGTAGAGCTTTTTATCAAAGGGCAAAGAGGCGTTAAATTCATCTAAAATTTCTGCTGCACTCGCGCTAAATCTCCCACCCCAAAGTTTTTGGTTTTCCATATTTTTGCCTTAAAAAGGTTTGAGAATAACTAAAATCGTGATAAAAATAATAGCGAGGGTTGGCACTTCATTGTAAGCACGGAAAAACTTACCACTTTTAAAACAGCGATTCTCTCTAAAAGCCACCAAAAAACGATACAAGCTATAATGGTAAGCAAGTAAAAGAGCTATAATAAGGAACTTCGCGTGCATCCAGCCACCTTTTAGCCAAGTGGGTTCTAAGACAAGCAACCATATCCCAGAAATCAATGTGCAAAGTAGCGCGGGATAGCCAATAAAGTTAAAGAGTTTTTCCTCTTGAATCTTGACGACTTCTACAAAGCCGGTGTTGTCTAAATGCTCCGCGTGATAGACATAAAGTCTAGGGAGATAAAATAGCATCGCCATCCACGATACAAACGCCACAATATGAAAAATCTTTACATAAAGATATGTCATAGATTACTCCTTACAAACTGAAAGTCAGAATTGTATCAAAACAGACTTAAAGTCAAGCGAAAAATTAATTATCTTTTTTGTATAATCCGCGACAAATTGCTAAAATAATTGAAATTTATATGAGGATTTTATTTGCACGAGTTGTTTTTGAACCTTGATGTTACCTTTATGCAAAATGCGATTCCAACCTTTGCTAAAGCTTTGTGGCTGACGCTGCATTTATCTTTTTTTGGAATCTTATTTTCTATTCTTTTGGGGTTTTTGATTGCTTTGGCGCAATATTATAAATTGCGTTTTTTCACTGCATTAATGCAAGGCTACATTGAGCTTTCGCGCAACACGCCACTACTCATTCAACTTTTTTTCTTATATTATGGATTGACGCAAATCGGATTCCACTTAAGCGGATATGCTTGCGCCCTCATCGGTGTAGTGTTTTTGGGCGGAAGTTATATGGCGGAGTCTTTTCGCGCAGGATTGGAATCTGTGGGCAAGATTCAATTAGAATCCGCACGAAGTTTAGGGCTTAATGAATGGCAACTCATCGCCTTTGTTGTGTTGCCGCAAAGTCTAATGGTGAGTTTGCCCTCTATTGCTGCAAATGCAATTTTCTTGCTCAAAGAAACTTCGGTTGTCAGCGCGATTGCTCTAGCAGATGTGTTGTATGTAACCAAAGACTTAATCGGCAGTTATTATAAGACAAATGAAACTCTGCTTTTACTCGTGCTTTGCTATTTGGTGGTGCTTTTACCTTTGTCCATTTTGTTTTCGCTTTTGGAACGACACTATAAGCGGT
>NZ_CATKCB010000128.1:0-6137 GCF_949747025.1 Helicobacter sp. UBA3407
GCTAAGGCATAAGCAAAGCAAGGAATATAAAATTATTTTTATAGACCCAAAAGGTTTAACACACGAGGTTAATGCAAGGGATAAAGCACAAGGCTTTGAAAGTATTTTTGGTAAAAATGGGAGCAGTATCGGAGGCAATAAAACATTTTTGTATTATTTTAATAAACAAAACATTTTAGATTCTTCTCTAAAAATATACACACAATCAACTATTGCAGAGATATTTTATCTGTAATGCTATTTTTGAATGTTTAAAACCCCCTCCTTTTTTGCTATACTTTCCCTTTAAATTGATGAGTGAAATTCATAAGGAAAAGTGATGATTAGAATTTATGATAGTAAATTAAAAGAAAAAGTAGAATTTATACCCATTAATCCAAAAGAAGTGCGTATGTATGTGTGCGGTCCGACGGTGTATGATGATTCGCATTTAGGACACGCAAGAAGTGCGATTGTGTTTGATTTGTGGCGCAAACTCTTGCGTGAGCGAGGCTATAAAGTGATTTTTGCCAAAAATTTTACTGATATTGATGACAAAATCATCAACAAATCTTTGCAAAGTGGTTTGAGTGTGGAGGAAATCACACAGACCTATACGCAAAAATATTTAGACGAAATGGAATCTCTAGGAGTGGAACGTGCCGATATTGAGCCTAAAGCGACGCAAAGTCTAAAAAGTATTTGTGCGATGATTCAAACATTACTAGACAAAGGCTTTGCTTATCAAACGTCAAATGGAGATATTTATTTATCTGTGGATAAAGACGTGGATTATGGGAGTTTGAGTGGTAGAATCGCAGATGAGGAATCCAAAAGCAGAATCCAAAATAGTGAGCAAAAGCACGACGCAAAGGATTTTGCTCTTTGGAAAAGTTACAAAGGTGTAGGCGATGTGGGCTATGATTCTCCTTTTGGTAAGGGGCGTCCGGGTTGGCACATTGAGTGTAGCGCAATGATTCAAGAACATTTGGCGATAGAGGGCAAATATGCAATTGACATTCACGGAGGCGGAGCGGATTTGTTGTTTCCTCACCACGAAAATGAGGTTTGTCAGACGCGTTGTGCGCAGGGACAGAATCTCGCAAAATATTGGATACATAATGGCTTTGTAACGATTAATGGCGAAAAAATGGCAAAGTCGCTTGGGAACAGCTTTTTTATTAAAGATGCTTTGGCAAATTACGATGGAGAGATTCTGCGATTTTATCTTTTAAGCACACATTATCGTGCGGGGTTAAATTTCTCCGAAGAGGATTTACTTGCAAGCAAGAAGCGGCTAGATAGAATCTATCGGCTTAAAAAACGATTGGCACAAACCCAAATCAAAAACCCACGAAATGTAGAATCTCAAAATGTGCAAAATCCCTTTAGTGAAGCATTCTTAGAGGCTTTAAGCGATGATTTGAATATCTCCAAAGCTTTAAGTGTTTTAGAGGAACTTATTGCGAATGCAAACGAAATGTTAGATAACAAACAAAAAGATAAGATTCCACAAATTATGGCAAATCTTGCTTTGGTTACAAGAATTTTGGGTGTGGGCTTAAAAGATTCTTTTGAATACTTTAAACTCGGTGTGAGTGAAGCAAGACGCGTAGAGATTGAAGCACTCATTGCAAAAAGAGCGGAATACAAAAATGCAAAAGATTTTGCAAATGCAGATAAAATCCGAGAGGATTTGCGCGCAAGTGGAATTGAGATTATGGATACTCCTCAAGGCTGCGAGTGGGAAAGAGTGTAAGCCGAGATTTATCAAGGAAAAATATGGAAAATTTAGATTTTATTAGCCTTTTTGGTATTGCACTAGTTGGGGGATTTGGGCATTGCATTGGAATGTGTGGCGGAATCGTGCTTGCCTTTAGCGGAAAGTTGGCAAATCAAAATGCGAGCAAAGGGCGCATTGTGGGATTCCACTTTCTTTATAATCTTGGGCGCATTAGCACTTATGTATTGCTTGGCGCACTTGTGGGCGCACTTGGGAGCATGTTTAGTCTCAATAGCACTCTGCGTGGCTTGCTCTTTTTGATTGCAGGTATTTTGATGATTCTTGCGGGGCTTTCACTCTTTGGCAAGCTAAAGTTTCTCACGCTTTTAGAACATTCAGTCCAAAATTCTAAATGGTATCAAACGCGATTCCAAAAGGCTTTGAATCTTGAAAATGCTTGGAGTCTCTATCTCTTGGGAGTTCTCAATGGTTTGCTTCCCTGTGGTTTTGTTTATGCGTTTCTTTTTAGCGCAGCGGGTTCTGCGAGCGTAGTTAAGGGTGTATTGGTGATGTTGGTGTTTGGAATTGCGACGATTGTGCCTTTGCTACTCTTTGGACTTTTGGCAAACACGATTCTATATAAGCCCTTTGTGCGCAAACTCGCGATGAATCTTGCTGCTATTGCGATTGTTATTTTTGGTGCATTGATGATTGAAAAAGGCATTAAGTTTTTGCAAAACCCTGCAATGACTCACAAAGCGCACAAAATGCAAGACTCTAATGCTTCTATGCCCGTACAAGATTCTATGCACAAGATAGAATCGCATTTGCCCACACATTAGGAATCCTATAAGGCGGATTCTGAAAAATAAATCAAAAGGCAATTTTTAGAATTTGCGCAATATTTTATGAAAAAATTATATTTTTTGGCTTTTAAAGGCTATTTTTTAAGCCAAAATTGCATACTATTAGCAATGCGAGTTTAAGTTTGGAGTGATGATGAATTTAATAAAAACAATTCGCCCTTTTTTTGCCACTGTGATTGCTGGCATTGAAGTGGATCACAAATTATGCAGTGTTGTGGTGAATTTCTATCGCAGAGGGCAGCTTCAGCAAACTCAAATAAAAGAGTTTAAAACAAATCCCGGTGAGTTACCTATTCAAGCGGTGCGTTATATTAAAAAAATCCGCGCTAAAAATCCTTTTACTTATGTCTCTACGCTTTCCTTGTCTATTACGCAAGGTGTGATTAACTCCGATAAAGAAAGTGAGTTTGAAAAATATGGCGTGAATTGTAATGAAGTCGTCTATAAGCGGTTTGATAATAATTGGTCGGTTTATGTGCCTAATCAAGGAATCGCAGAGACGAAAAAACGTTTTTTAAAACTTGGCGCGGATTTTGTAATTTCTCCTTTTATGATTCTGTATCGTTTGGCAAAAGATACTTTCCAAGATTCTTGCAAACTCTATGTGTTATTTCAACGCTCTAATATGACTTTGATTGTTACCAAGCAAGATGCAGGAGTTTTGTTTGGTGGTTATTATGTGCTAGAAAGCGAGATTGATTTGGGATTATCCGTTGTTAAGCATTCTTTGAGTGAGGACGAAGAGGATATACAAAAAACAGATATTGAATCGGATTTACAAAATGAATTGAGCAATATTGAAAATGTGGTGGATTTGGATAGCGAAAGTAGTGATGACGATGAGCTTATCAAAGTCTTGAAAAATGATGATAGTGAGGACGATTTAAATGAAAGCGGTGAGGATTCCTCAAAGGGTAATGATTTAGATGATTTTTCACGCATTAATACAGCAGCAAAATTTATTCAATCTGCTTTGAGTGAATTTTATAATAATCCACTTTATAATAGCGAGTTTATCAATGAAATTGTGATTTTCAATCCTCACGATATTGCACAAGAAACACTCCAACAAATCCAACAAATCACAATGCTAGAAGTGCATGTGCTTTCTTGTGATATTGCTAAAGAATTAGCAAATCTTGGCTATGAATCTTATAAGTTTTTTGAATCAAAAGGGCAAGTATGAATTATAGTTTCACACAACCAGGCAAAAAAACAATTCTCAAGAAAGTTTCGCGCATTTGGTGGGGCTATATTTTCTTGACGCTTTTTATTTTTGCGGGTTTTGTTGCAATGTTGAAAGTGCAAGGATACTTTATGCGGCAAAATGAAAAAGCAGCCATAGAAATGCAACAACAAATGCTCAAAGAAATTAAAGAATACCAAGAAATGATGATTATAGAAGAAGAGAAAGTGCAATTTGAAACTTATATTGCTAGCCAAAACAATATGCTAAAAGATAGCGTGGAGAATCTCTTTGATTTAATCCCGGAGCAAATTACGCTTAACAAAATCCAAATGGAGCAATATCAATTAACGCTTTATGGCACTACTCCCTCCAAACAGATTTATACCTTTTTGCTAGAAGTGCCTTTGCGTTCAATCTTTAATCAAAGCCGCGCGGATTTCTATATGCTACCAAATGGTTGGTATAATTTCGTTTCCATTAGCAAATTAAATCAACAAGAGGAAGCGCAGCCATGAGAGCATTTTTTGCACAGATTGATTGGATTCGTAATACTTTCTTTTTTGTTTTTTACTTTTTTATGGTTATTGGAGTGTTTTTGGCTGTGGTAAAACCCCAATTAGACATTTTTCGTAAGACTAATGCACAATATCGCAAGGAGATTTATGTGCAAGAACAGATAGAATCTCAACGTAATGCAGAAAGGCAAAAACTTATCAATTATCAAAATCAAAATGCACATATATTGGAAAATTTTGAACACAGAATCACGCAAAGAGAAATTGAGGAGAAGTTAAGAATTATCTTTGAAAACGCTGGCGTAGTTGCAGATGGTGCGCCTAGTTTAGAGGGAAAATACTTTAAACAACGTTTTGTGGTTAGCGGGCGTTTGCAAAATATTAACAAACTCAAAGAGTCTTTAAAAATGACACGAGCCTTACCCGGAATCGTGCGCTTTAGCTTTCCGATTCTTATTGAAAGAGAGGGCGCGGAATTAGTCTTTTCTTTTCGTTTGGACGCATATTTTTTAAATATGGATTCCAAATAGCTTTCGGGGATTTCTAATATTTCTTGCACTCCAAAAACATTCCCTCAAAAGCATTTTTGGCTTTTGCAATAGAATCTTTATTTTGTGTGATGAAAAGTGTTTCGTAGTTCGTCTCAAAAGCACTCTTAGACCAATTTGCAGAACCTAAAATCAGAGAATTTTCATCACTGATTGCCATTTTCATATGCATTAATCCATAAAATTTGCGATTATAAGAGGGTTTTCCTTCTAGCAAGCAAGTCTCGATATTTTTGAGCTTTGCGAGATAACCAATAGTGGATTTATTGGCGTTTTGATTGCTTTTTTTGTCATAAATGATTCGCACTTTTACACCTTTTTTGGCAATGTCGCGGATTGCTTTGCTGATTTCGCGATTTGTGAAGCTATAAATTGCGACATCTAGTGTGTTTTGAGAGTTTTGAATCGTAGAAATCAATGCTTGGAGGGCTTTATCTTGTTCTTGAGGCATAAAGTAGAGAGAATCCGCCCAAGAAAAGCTGATAAAAATCCCAATCGTTGCTAAAACTTGTTTAAACATTAAAAGTTCCTTGTAAAATTAAGATACAAATTGTTAAAATTTTACCAACTCTTTGTTTAAAAAGACGAAACAAAGTAAATAGGGAGCATTTATGAAACTATATCTTATTAATAAGAATCCCATTATTAGCAAACTTGTAGCACTAAGTGTGTCTAAGCTTGGCGTAGAAATGGAAGAATCTCCAGAGATTGATTTAACGCTTGGTGCAGAAATTGTTTTGATAGATGACGAATGTTTTGAACAAGAATTATTTAACTCTTATAAATCAGCAAATCCAGAAGCAAAATTTGGCTTATTTTATGCTAAATCCACAGAACGTTTAGAGGGCTTTAATGAGTATATTCAAAAGCCTTTTTTGCCTACGGACCTTGTAAAAACCTTGAGTAAGATTTCTGGGATTACTCCAATGGATAATCAGCAAGCTCATCAAAAGGGAGAATCTAATGGTTTAGAGATTGACGATGTGGAATCTTTGGGTAATTTAGACGATGAATTAGATCTTTCAGGTTTTGATGATTTGCAATTAGACGATGAGGAGTCAAGCGCAGAATCTAGTGAGGGGGACGCGCAGTTGGATTTTGGTGCAGACGATGCAATAGAAGAGGGTATAGAAGAGGCGGGAGAAGAGGCGAATGTCCCATTAGATTTTGGTGCAGAGGACGGGGACGCGCAGTTGGATTTCGGTGCAGACGATTCTAAAGAAGAATCTTCAGATTTAAATGTTCTAGATAAAGGTGATGTGGAGGAGATTAAAGATTTACTTTCAAATGAGGAGGCTTTACCTGAATCAACAGACA
>NZ_CATKCB010000129.1:0-1360 GCF_949747025.1 Helicobacter sp. UBA3407
ATTAAAAAGGAATCTTGCGACAAACTCGCTATCCTCCCGCCCCCAACTTTTAAAGTTTTCATTAAAGCCATTTAAGGCTTGCCAATCTTGTTTAAAAAAGCTCATATTGCAACCTCTAACGCCCTTGATAAGCTCGCTTTTATCAAAAATATTTGCTTGAACTTTAGAAGTTTTGTAAATAAGGCTAGAGAGCAAGGCGCATCGTTTGGATTTAAAATGATGAGAGAGTTTCTCATTCTGCCCCCCCCCTTATTGCTTTTTCGCTTGTTTGCTTATCTAAAATAACCCTAGAGCCTTGCAAAAAGACTTTATGCTTTGCAAAATCCAAATGGTCTTTAATAAAATGGGATTCTAAAACCATATCCCCATCGATGAGAATAATGTATTCTCCGCTTGCGGCATTGATTGCCTTATTGCGTATGGTATTTAAGCGGAATCCTGCGTCCTCTTGCCAAATGTGTAAAAGCGGGCAGGGAAAAGCTTTTTGATATTCTCCGATGAGTTGTGCGGTATCCTCTGTGCTACCATCATCGGCGATGAGAACTTCAATCGGCAGGTAATCAAGATTCTTGACGCTCTCTAGCACGCAGCGTAAAGAATCCTTGCTATTATAAGTCGTGATAATCAAAGAACAAGTGGGAATCTTGTGTGTTAGCTCATAGAGTTTGGCATATTTGAAAAACACGCCTAAGGCATTACAGAGGCTAATTACAAAGCCTTTGTAGCCATACAAAAATCCTTTTTTTAAAAAATAATCCCTAAAAAATTTCCACACACTCCGCACACAAGCACTGCCCATAGAGCTTTTTCTGTGCAGATTCTGTTGTGCCCACAGATTGGAGTATTTTTGCATTTTTTCTAGTAAGCCATAAATGCTATCATAAGCGTAATGTTTCAAGCCTTTTTGCACTTTAATGACTTTTGTGTTTGGGCTTAAAATCAGGCTTTCATGCACGGCATTGTCGTTAAAATGTGTAAAAGTTTTGTTAAAGACGCGCAAAACATAATCAGGATACCAACCACAAGCCTTAATCCATTCGCCTTTATAAAGATTCTTTCGTGGCAAGGCAAGGATATTTTCTTTTGCAAGCTGCATTTCTCTAAGTTCGTTTAAAAAATCTTGCTCCAAAACTTCGTCCGCGTCAATGAGTAAAATCCAATCGTTTTTCGCATAAGAAATCGCGAGATTTTTTAACGCCCCAAAGCCGATAAATTCACTTGTGTGAATGTGAAGATTGGGAAAAGATTCTTTGAAAGAGAGAGCAATTTTTAAGGTATCATCATTGCTTTGATTGTCTAGTAATATGATTTCATCAAAGCATTGAATAGAGCGGAGGCATTCTTGCAAAGTCGCTTGTGC
>NZ_CATKCB010000130.1:0-4082 GCF_949747025.1 Helicobacter sp. UBA3407
CCATGCGCTCCCTTTTTAATCTCTACAATATCATCTAAGGGAAATTGCACCTGTAAATATTCCTCAATCGCTAGTTCCTGCACCTCTCCTTGTAGCTGTTGCGAACCAATCTCTACCTTTCGTTGTGCTTCTTGGAGTTGCTTTTTAAGTCCCTCTAGTTGCTGCTCTTTCTCACGAAATCTTAGCTCATTTTGCGATTCTATTTCTTTATGTAACTTTTCTTTAAAGCTTGCCATTTCTTGTGCAAGACGCTCTTGCTCTTGGGCTTTGATTTTAGATTCTATCTCTCCTTTTTCTCTTTTTAACTTCTCAATTTCCGCTTTGCTTAGGTTTAATTCCCTGACTTGATTGGATTTTTCCTCCAATTCTTTTTGCATAGTTTTCAAGGCTTCTTGATATTCTTGCGCAAATTCTTGTTTAAGAGACTCTTGAAGTTTTTGTCTCTCTTGCTTTAAGGATTCTTTGGTGGCTTGTTGGACTTTTTCTTGCAAGGATTCCTGCTCGGCTTGTAATGCCTCAAAAGCTTGCTTATATTCCTTTCTTTTTTGTGCAATTTCTGTTTCAAATCGCTTTTTGGATTCTAAATTTTCCTGATAAATCTTTTGCTCAATCTGATGATACACAATAGCTTGCACATCAATTTGTTTCCCACAATTTGGGCATTTTATGCTATTTTCTTGGTTCATTTTTACTCCTTATTCCGACTATTATAACCTAGATTTTCAAAAAATAAAATCCCTTTGGTTTTGTTGGCAAAATGTATTTTAATTCCAATTTTAAAATAAAAATTAAGCACAAAAAATGATTTAAAAACACCCGACAAGAATAACATTTCATAGTGCATTTTTCCCGCTTTCTCTTTTTTAAATCCCAAGCAAGCCCTTAAAATCTCGTGGTTTTCTTTAAAGTTTTGGAGAATAGGGAATCTAGCTACACAGAATACTCTATTTTATTGTGCCTAAGAAACAAACCCACGTTCCTTTTATTTTTTGGAGCAACAACGCAAACTTAAACAACATCGCAAAGCAATTTGGTTATAATTCAACAAAAATCAAAGGATTTTTATGCAAAGTTTTTTCAGATTACAACCCTACTTTTTAGTCTTTTATCTGCTTTCTCTAGGCATTACGCTTGGTGCGGTGATTGCAAGCGGAGCTTTGAGTGCGCCCTCTATCTTTCGTGCTCCCGCTCTTGTGCCAAACCTAGAAATGACACTCTTTCAATCAGGAATCCTAATGACAAGCATTTTTGTCAAGCTCAATATTCTTTTAAACTTCCTTGCTGTTGTGATACTATTCTATGAGATTCTCTCCTTTCGTGTGAGTAACGCTAGAATCGCCCCGCTTTTAGGACTTATTAGCATTGTTTTAATCTTTCTTTTTACCCTTTATTATACGCCTTATATTTTGCAAGCGCAAAGTTTGGGCGAAGAGGGAATCGCAAATGCGACTTTTGATAAGTTGCACACACAATCGGTTTATGTTTTTAAGGCTCTAATGGCAAGCCTATGCCTGCTCTTTATTGTCAGGACATTAAAGGCGATTAATAGCGGTTACAAAGGTAAATAAAGTCGCAATATTGGCAAGCTTCGCGCTTGCTAGCTAATACAAAATTCACTTCTTTGGAATCTTTTTTAATCGTCTCTAATTTTTCTTGCAAAACTTCAATCTTCGCATTCAAGTCTTGTTCTCGTTTAATTTGCGCTTCATATAAATCATAGAATCCCGCTTGAATTTGCTTAGGATTACACGCGCAAATCGCACCTTTTTGAATCGCTAAAACATAGATGGGCAACTGAAAATCTGTGGCTTTTTCATAATTTTTAGATTCCACCTTTAAATTACGCTTGTATTTATAGTCTAGCACACAAACTTCATTGCCTCTTTTATCTATCCTATCTATACGCCCTTTAAGCGCAAATCCCGCAAACTCAAAGCAAAAATCCTGCTCAAAGGCAAAAGGAATCCAGCCAGACTCCAAACGGACTTTTTCTGATTCAAAGAAATTTTTGAGATATTTTTTTGCTAATGCGCTTTCAAAAGATTCTTTTAAACTATGGCTTTTGTCCATTTCCTTGCAAAACTCTTGATACATCAAATCCATATTATAATCTTGCGTCCTTTGATAGATTTCTTTTAAAATATTATGGATTTTGCTACCAATATTCACTGCCTCATTCGCAGTCTCTTTGAATCCCAAGATGTAACGATAATAAAATTTACGCGGACAAGTCAAAAAACACTGCAAACTTGTCGCACTAAAATCTTTTATCTCCAAAGGAGCGACAATTTCGCACTCTTGATAATTTAATGCCTTACCGCTCAAAAAATACTCACTATATCGTGTATCTGCCTTTAACAAAGGGGAATTTCCAAAAATAGAATCCTCCAATAAGAAGCGCGAGGGCTTATTTTCATCGTTGCTTAAGCACATAATCCAAGCTTGGCAGCTTCCTTGTAATAATTTAGCATAATAATGTTTTTGTAAATTTTCACGACTTTTTCGTGTAGGCAACCCTATTTTCTCACGCATTGCAGTGTTCAAAAACAAATCTTTATCACTTAGGCTCGGTACATTTCCTGCATTAAACTCTGGAATGATGACATAGGGAAAGCACACGCCACGTGTCTCCAAAATCCCCACTACACTAATGCGTCCGCCACCGACATCATCTAATGTAACTTCTTCTATCATATCCAAAAAAGCCAAAATCTGTTCTTGCACACTCAAAGATGTAAGATATTTTAAAGCAAAATCAAATTGCTCTAAACCCTCTAAAAACTTCTCTTTGACTCGTTGTGCCTCTTTGGAATTTGCCTCTAAATTCTGCAAAAACTCTTTAAAAGATTCAAAATCTAAAAAATTGGGAATCGCTAAGGTAGAATCTTGCTCTTCAACCTGCGGAGATTCATTGCAGTTTGCTTGCGCATTTTGCGCTTTAATAGCATTTTTGAGATTCCGATACAATGCGCTTGACTTTAAAGCACTCCCCATAGCATAGTTAAAATTGCGTGCTTTGTCAAAAAGCCTTAAATAGTGCGCAAACTCTTCATTAGGTAAAACAATGCAAATCTGCTCTGGTGTGATTCCTTGTCCCAACCACACATCAATTTGAGCAAAAATACCACCCACTTCTGCTATTTTATCCCTAAACTCCAACACTTGAACTTGCGATTCTTTGCCCTTAGAATTGATGTTTTGCACAATCTTATCATAACTTAGTTTATTGCAAAACAACACAATCTCATAAAATCCTATCTCCAAAGGGATTTCAAATAGTTTTGTATAATACTCTTGATTAAAAGAATCCAAATTCAATTCAAAAGTAATGGGCAATTTCTTAGAAATTTTACGCAACACCTGCATTTCAAATTGGCTCAAAAAACCCTCTAAATGAATCACGATTCTTTCAAACGGGTAAAGCAACTCAAAAGTAATTTGGTAATCCTCTAAAAAATATTTATCAAAAAAATGATTTTTGATTAAAATTTCTTGATAGCTTTTAAAAATTGCTTTCAAGACTTCCAAATGGTCGTCATAAAAGGCATAAATATCAAAATTTGCTAGCGATTCCAAAGAAACACATTCCGCACACAATTCATCATAAAATTTTAAAAAAAAAGTAGAATTGAGTAGAAATTGCGTGAAATTCCTAGCAAAGTTGCCTAATTTTTGTGTATTTTGATAATTTTCTTGAATTGCTTGATACAAATAAAAATTGCGCAAAAAAGGCGGAATCTTTCGCTTTCCCTCCACCCTTAAAATAAAATCTAAAAACTCGGCAATACTTTTTGCACTCGGTAAAAAATCCTCTGTATAATTTTGCACAAAAAAATGCTTCATTGCGCGTGTATTGGAAAACAAATGGAGGCTTTCCACCTTTTATCCCAAATGTTTTTTGGCGGTTTGTATTACATTTTCCACACTAAAACCAAAATACTTAAATAATTCCTCGCCCTTTCCGCTTGCGCCAAAACTAGACATACCAATCACTTCCTCTGCAAAAGCAAACCATTCCAAAGCACGACTTGCTTCTAATGCAATGACTTTGCCTTTCAACAAAGAATCCCGATAATCTTTGC
>NZ_CATKCB010000131.1:0-2939 GCF_949747025.1 Helicobacter sp. UBA3407
ATTTTCAACCTTCCCGCGTCTTGTGCGGTTGTATCGCCAAATTTGAGCGCAACAAAGCCGTGCATAATCTCGTGTCCGATAATTGCGACAAGCAGGGCTATAATCATTATAGGAATCTTAAAGCTAAGCGGTAAATCAAACATTATAGACTTTCCTTTGTATCTTACATTTCAGCATTTTGCGATTCTATGGTTTTGGAATTTTGTATTTGTTTTTCTAGGGATTCTATGCTTCTGCCAATGCGTTCCCAACGAATCTTAAAGTTATCGTCCCAGCTAAAATAAACAAACCAAGGCTTGCCAATCACATATTTATAGCTCACCGCGCCCCAAAAACGCGAATCATTAGAATTGTTGCGATTATCTCCCATCATAAAGAATTCCTCTTCTTGCACTCGTGCAAAAAACGCAAGCTCGCCATTGGACAACTGCACTCTTTCCATACCAAGCGACTCGCCTTGTTGGGATAGAATCTCTAATTGAGTAAAGGCATCAGGAAACACATCTAAGTATTGCACGCCAGAATGTGTAGCTAAATAAGGGTCATAGTAAAAGGTTTTGCCTCTAAACTGCAAAGTTTGTGCCGCCTCGTCTTGATAAATAGAATCGCTACCGAAATGCACCCAAAGCCCTTTTTGTGTATAAAGCACCTCATCGCCACCTACAGCAACATTGCGCTTGACATAATGGATTTTGGGAGAATGGGGGTAACGAAAGATGACAATATCTCCACGTTTGGGACGCTCTCCCTCAAACAAGTGTCCATTACCCCTGAAATCGGGCAAAACTTTTAATTCAATCCACGGAATCGTGGGTGTTGGGATTCCATACGCAAACTTTTTGACAAACAAATTATCACCAATCAACATCGTATTTAGCATACTTCCGCTTGGAATCACAAAGGCTTGCGCAACAAAAAAGATAATGCCTAGCACAATAATAATCGTCCCCACCCAGCTATTGACAAACGCATAAAGTTTGATAAAGATTTTTTTCATTTCCTTTTTCCTCTAATGGTTTGCGCGAAGTTTTGCTGATTTTAAAGTGTTTTGAAGCAAAGAAGCAATCGTCATTGGTCCCACTCCGCCGGGCACAGGCGTGATGAATTCACACAAAGGTGCGACATTTTCAAAATCCACATCACCCACAATTTGCCCGCTCGGTAGCTTTGAGATTCCAATATCTACGACGATTGCACCTTGTTTTACCATTTCTTTGGTAATCAAATTTGGCTTGCCCACTGCAACACACAAAATATCTGCATTCTTTGTGTGTGCAATCAAATCTTGCGTGTAAATATGGCAAAGAGTTATCGTCGCATTTTCGTTTAAAAATAACGCTCCTAGTGGCTTGCCGACGATATTACTTGCGCCAACAATCACGACATTTTTGCCTTGAATTTCTATCTTATAATGCTTCAAAAGGCTCAAAACACCCATAGGTGTGGCAGGAACAAAGCCCGCAAGATTCGCAAAAATGCGCCCCATATTAAAAGGGTGGAATCCATCTACATCTTTGTGTGGGGCAATTGCTTCTAGCACCGCGGTTGTATCAATATGCTTAGGCAAAGGCAGCTGCACTAAGATTCCGTCAATATTAGGGTTAGCGTTTAGCATTGTAATGGTTTGCAATAAAGAATCTTGTGCAATGTTTTCGGGCATTTCGTGTGTAATAGAATAGATTCCTGTGCGCTTACACGCTTTAGCTTTCATATTCACATAGCTTTGTGAAGCAGGGTCATTCCCCACCAAAATAACAGCTAAACCGGGAGTAATTCCCTTTTGGCTTAAAACACCCACTTCGGATTTAATTTCTGTTTCAATTTGTTGCGCAAGAGCTTTTCCATCTAAAATTTGCATTCATAATCGCCTTTAAAAAATAATTTTGTTATTATAATCAAAAAAAATTTCTAAAAGTTTAAGGCAACATTCGTGCAAAAAGTATTTAAAACTTTTTTGATTATCCTTAGCAGCTTTGGATTCCTTGCAAATGCGGAAGAAAGTTTTATTACGACTTTGGAATATGGCAAAATGCTTTATACCAACCCACGCGGAATCGGTTGCGTAGAATGTCATGGACGCTTTGGCGAGGGGCAACAAATCGCAAACTATATCCATAAACGCAAAGGCAAAACCCTGCAAGGTCCGCGTATCAACAATCTAAGCTTCAGAGAATTTGAAAACGCACTGCAAAAAACTAAAAAGGTAATGCCCAAATATTATTTAACCTCCAACGAAATTGAAGCAATCTACAAATACTTAGAATCCATTGAAAAACCGCAAGAACATTAACTTTTATAGCAAGATTCCGCTACTACATTCTTTGGAGTCGTTTTTATCCTTTGAAAAATCTTAAGGAATCGTGATTTTTGTCCTTGCAAAGCCTCATTAGACGACGAAGCAACATAACTTTGCATTATTTTCAGTTTGCCATTCCGTCATTGCAAAACTTGATTTATCAAGTCGTGGCAATCCATAATCTTGTATAAAATAGTAGGAATTATAAAAGAATAAAAAGATTTGGTAGATAAAACCTTCCTTAAGATACTTGCGGCACTTAAATGCTTAAAAGGCTCTGCTGTGTTCCCACCCTGAAGCATTATTCCAAGCACTTATCGCACAAGTCTCAAGAAAGGCGAATGGGATTATATTAGGTTTTTGCCAAAATTCAACTTAAGACTTGATTTTATATCCAACAATGCAAATAGAATCTTACCTTTAGGATTCTGCTTTCAAACGCATACTTTAAAAAATTCTTTATACCATTGGATAAAATTCTTGATTCCCTCTTGTATGCTTGTGTTGGGTTTATAATCTAAATCCTTTACTAAATCCTCTACATTTGCGTAAGTTGCCGGCACATCACCGGGCTGGAGTGGAAGCATATTTTTCTTTGCTACGACTCCAAGCTCTTTTTCAATGGCTTCAATGAAATCCATTA
>NZ_CATKCB010000132.1:0-17259 GCF_949747025.1 Helicobacter sp. UBA3407
ACAGGAGACCATAGAGTAAGGGGAGTGGCAATGGATTTTAATACAGAAAAAGCCTTAGCTTATGGCGTGCCCTTTTATCTTTATGTTCCAAAAGCTTATCAAGGAGAAATAGTCTATGACAAAACTCGGATTGGCTCGCATAAGGATATATTCCCCACACTCTATGCCTTGACTTTGAGCGAAACAAGATTCTTACATCTTGGCGGACGCAATTTGCTAGAGACGCAAGAGAATGATAAATTTGCATTTGGCTTTAATACGGAAGTATGGATTGACAATGAGGGGATTTATCCGCGTAGCTCCAATCTTGGATATAAGTATAAAGATAATCAAAGTTTGCTTAGCACAGAAGAAAACTTTGCTCTTGATGAGGAGCATTTGGGATTCCACAAGATTTATCAAGAATTTTTAGAATTGCAACTGCGTTACAGGCTTCTCAATCTTGCGCAATAGAATCTCGCCTAACCTATTTCCTACAAGAAGTGGCTAAAAGCTTGAATTTAAGCTCCGCAAGCTCCCAATCCTCTAGTGTGTCAATATCTTGCACACGCATAGGGGGTAGCACAATACTCACAGAATCCTCAAAAATATTTTCACGATTGCGCCATACACTTGAGCGTGCGAAATAAAATTGCCCTGCGTCGTGGTAGATTTTCTCTAAATCTTGCGAACGTTTAGAAAAATGCTCTTTAAAAAGCATTTTATTGTGATTTTCTATAATGTTAAAGGCGCGATAAGGCGAGTAATCATACTCCACTGCACCAAAACAATAACAAGAGGACGCGTAGGTTTTCGCTTGCAAAAAAGATTCTGTAAGTGTCTTAGAATCTAGCAAAGGTGCAGTTGCATAGAGGCAGCATATCCATAAATCTTGCGATTCTACTTCTTGCATTTCAAGGGATTCTATTGCGTGCAAAATCACCTCTCTTGTGCTGCTATAATCTGTGCTTAAGTCCTCTGGACGCCTCAATGCGCTAACTCCAAAACTTTTGGCAAATTCTAAAATCTCCTCATCATCACTTGAAACAAGAATTTTATCAAAGATTCCGCTTTTTTGCGCATTTTGCAGACTATAAGACAAAATGGGTTTGCCACAAAAATTTTTGAGATTCTTTCTTTTAATTCGCTTACTCCCACCGCGTGCGGGGATTACGCACACACAAGATTCCATTTTAGTCCTTTTTGCGCACAGATTCTTGTAGAATCGCAATCACTTTTTGCTGCTCCTGTTCGCTTAAAGTTGGGAAAAGTGGCAGACTAATGGCGTTTTGATAGTAGGATTCTGCCTTTTTAAAGTCTCCTTTTTTGAAACCAAATCGTGCATAAAAGGGTTGCAAGTGAATTGGGATATAATGCACTTGCGCACCGATTCCAGCTGCCTGTAATTTGCCAAATAATTCTTTGCGTTTGATTCCGCTTTTTTTGGTGAGTAAAATCACATACAAGTGGAATGCACTGTAATTATAAGGTGCAACATAGGGCAAAATCAGCTCCAAATTGCTTAAATTTTCGTTGTAGGTTTTTACTAGTGCGTTGCGCACGCGTACATATTCTTCTAGTCGCGTTAATTGCGAGATTCCAAGTGCTGCGTGTAATTCACTTAAGCGATAATTAAAGCCCAAAAATTGTTGCTCATAATACCAAGCCCCAGCATTTTTACCTTTGAATCTTTTTGTGTCTTTTGTGATTCCGTGGCTTTTGAATATTTGCATTTTGCTTGCGTATTTTTCATTGTTTGTCGTGGCGATTCCACCCTCTGCGCAAGTAATGATTTTAACAGGGTGGAAGCTAAAAATCGTAATATCACTCCATTTACAACTTCCAATAGGAATTTTACAATAGCTTCCACCAAGTGCGTGTGAAGCGTCTTCTATGATTTTGAAGCGGTAGATTTGACTTAAGCGATAAATTTCTTTCATCTCGCAGCTTTGTCCGGCAAAATGCACGGCTACAAGCACTTTCGGTAATTTGCGTTTGGGAGTATTTTTGAGTTTTTTCTCTAACGCTTTTGTGTCTAAATTGTAGGTTTGTGCATCAATATCTACAAAATCTACTTTTGCACCGCAGTAGATTCCACAATTTGCACTCGCAACAAAACTATTGGGTGTCGTCCATAAAAAGTCTCCTTTGCCAAGCCCCAAAGCAAGAGCGGCGCAATGGAGCGCGCTTGTTGCACTATTGAAACTCACACCAAATTGCGCACCCACTTTACTCGCTATCTTTTCTTCAAACTCTTGTGCTTTTGGTCCTTGCGTAATCAAGGGGGATTTGAGAGCGTCTATTACCGCATTAATATCTGATTCTGTAATTTCTTGTTTGCCATAAGGAATCATTGTAGCAACTCCAAAAATTCCTCACAACTTAACCATTGTTTATTTGTGCCAGAATCATAAGAAAATCCGCGTGGCACAAGCTTTCCACTCTCACCTAACACATTGGTGCTAAAGTCGGTAATGAAGCTAAACTGAATTGTAGGCGCAATGACATAATAGTCGTTAAATTCATAGGTAATATGGCTATCATCACTCGGACACATCGTTTCGTGGATTTTTTCACCCGGTCGGATTCCGACGATTTTATGAGGTAAGTTTGGAGCTAGAGCTTTCGCCACTTCGGTTATTTTCATTGATGGAATTTTAGGGACAAAAGTTTCCCCACCTTTCATTCTTTCAAAGTTTTTCAAAACAAAATCCACTCCTTGTTGCAAAGTAATCATAAAGCGTGTCATTTCTGGGTCTGTAATAGGTAACTCTTTTGCTCCCTCACAAATGAGCTTTTGAAAAAATGGCACGACAGAGCCACGTGAGCCAATAACATTACCATAACGCACGACAGAAAAGCGAGTTTTGCGCATTCCGGCAATATTGTTTGCCGCGACAAAAAGCTTATCACTTGCCAATTTTGTCGCCCCATAGAGATTGATAGGATTTGCCGCTTTATCGGTGGAAAGTGCAATGACTTTTGAGATTCCATTGCTAAGGGCTGCATTGATGACGTTTTGCGCGCCATAAATATTTGTTTTAATGCATTCTGTTGGATTGTATTCTGCGGCTGGAACTTGTTTGAGTGCTGCGGCGTGGATAATGTAATCAATTCCAATGGTCGCTTCTTTGAGTCTGCTTTCATCACGCACATCACCTAAAAAATATCGCATACAAGAGGCGTTATAGGTTTGTGCCATTTCAAATTGTTTCAACTCATCACGGGAGAAAATGACAATTTTTTTGGGCTTGTATCGCTCTAGGAGTGTTTTGGTATAGCATTTACCAAAACTCCCTGTGCCACCGGTGATTAGAATACTTTTATCATTGAACATTTTGCACCTTATGTAAAAAATAGGGTTTAATTATACTATAAAATCTGATATTTCATTGTTTTTATTGTGGGATTCAATATTGTAGATTGCCACGCCGACAAATCGGCTTGCAAGGATAAGAACGGGCTGAAATATCCTCTAAATAAGGCTTTGTGAGGTGTTAGGCTATCCAAACACGCGCTTGAAAATTGCCTCTACATTTTTGGTGTAATAGCTAAATTCAAAACATTCTTTGATGGCGTTTTCTCCAATTAACCCAACCAATTCGGAATCGGACAATAAATATTGCAAATAAAGAGATTCTCCTTTGTTGTTAAGAGCGGCTTTGCCCTCTTGCAAATCTGTCCATACTTTCATTGCATTGCGTTGCACGATCTTATAGGCATTTTCACGACTGACGCCCTTTTTGGGAAGTTCTAGTAAAATGCGTTGTGAAAAGACAAGCCCACCTGTTAAATTGAGGTTTTTCATCATATTTTTAGGATAGACGACAAGCTTCTCAAGCAAGTCGCTTAGGCGATGAAGCATAAAATCTGTGGTGATAAAAGAATCAGGTAAAATAAACCGCTCCACACTAGAGTGGCTAATGTCTCGCTCGTGCCACAACGCAACATTTTCCATAGCTGGAATCGCAAAAGAGCGAATTATACGACAAAGCCCGGTAATATTTTCGCTCAACACGGGATTCCGCTTATGTGGCATTGCACTACTCCCTTTCTGTCCTTGTGAAAAATATTCCTCTGCCTCATAGACTTCGGTACGTTGTAAATGCCGAATCTCTATGGCGATTTTTTCGCAACTGCTTGCAAGAAGCGCTAAATCACTAATAAGTCTTGCATAGCGATCTCTTTGAATTACTTGATTGCTAGCGGGTGCGGCTTTTAGCCCTAAATCCTCGCAGACAAGTTCTTCTAGCTCCATAGGTGTATGTGCGAGATTTCCCATCGCACCGCTTAGTTGCCCCACTGAAATCACTTCTAAGGTGGCTTCTAAGGCTCTCAAATGTCTCTTGATTTCATCATACCAAATCGCACAAACAAGCCCAAAAGTAATGGGTTCGCCGTGGATTCCGTGAGAGCGTCCCACCATTAAGGTTTCCTTGTGTCCTAGTGCTCTTTTTTTAATCACTTCGCATAAATGCTTGACATCTTCTATAATGATTTTTAAGGAATCTCGCATTTGAAGTGCCACAGCAGTATCAATACAATCACTAGAGGTGATACCATAATGAAACCAACGTGATTCCTCACCCAAAGATTCCGCCACACTCGTTGTAAAAGCAATTAAATCGTGTTTTGTAACTGCTTCAATTTCGTCAATTCTCGCAATATCAAATTTTGCATTTTTGCAGATTTTTTCGCAATCACTATTAGGAATTAACCCAAGTTTATTCCACCCTCTTACCAATGCCTTTTCTACTTCTAGCCAAGCAGAATATTTCGCATTTAAATCCCAAAGCCCTTTCATCTCTTCTCTTGCATATCGTTCTACCATATTTTCTCCTTAAAGTAAATTAAAGTTTGTAATTTGAGATTCCATAAAGCATTACTTATCTTTTTGCTTCTTGTTATGCACTCTATACATATTTTTATTGAAGCCATTTGCGAATAAAATCTTAACTGCCCTACCTTTGCCAACCGAATGCAGTGATTTATAGAGTCTAGTGTGCATTGTTTATCCAAATAAAGATTTTTGTCTTGCAGGATTACTTGGTATAAAATTTGTATCCACAACATAGTTTTTTATTAATGCTTCTTTGATTGCGTTTCTATTGTTTTCACTTGCACCCAAATGATAAAAATGCTCAATAATGTCATTATAAAATCTATTCCATAATGTTATTATATACTTATTTTCTCTATATCGGTTACTATGCCAAGTTGAGAGTATAAACTTTGCCTTTGTGCTAGATAAAATTTCATAAAGTTCTTTTTCTTTCGTTTCATTCCAAGCATTAAAATAATCACAATGCCTATCAATATAAGGTGGGTCGCAATAAATAAAGTCTCCATTAGGTGCGATATTAAAGCCTACAACACCGCTGCTCATAAATGGCTCCAAGTAGATTCCTTGATTATCCCACTTCATTGTGCTTTTAATGGAGCAGACTAGCTTACTTTTGATGCCTTGAATTTTAAGTGGTGGAATCTTAATTTTCATTTCTATCCCTATATATTAAATACTCTTTAAGTTTTGTTATTTTCTTTAGAATCTGTAATATTGATTTGCCCATAATTTATCCAATAATCATCAAAAATTTCCTCACCAAGATTTGCAAATACACCTCTCTCATTGATAATATCATCAATATTTTTAATGCTACGTATATTTGCAGTATTACCACTACCACTAGAATCGCTAGCTATTTTATATTTCTCTACAAAAAATAAAGTGAGATTTTGTATCACAGACGGAATTTTTTTTAAATCATCAATTCCATAACGCGTGAGTTCATCAATCATTATTCTATCATAAATTACACCCAAGCAAAAATGTCCTTGATATTGATTATAAGGGAATTGGATATTCTTGTTAGATTCTCTATTTTTAAAATATTCTCCGTGTGAACCTAGAGTAAAACCTTTAATTTTCCATTTAGAGTCTTCGCAGATTTTATCTTGTAGGGTATCAAGAAAATTTCTAAAGTTCTGTATAAACTCTTGCTTATTCATTTTTGTTCCTTGATTATCGGTAGTTTGTAGCTTGTTCGCCTTGCCTTTGTAGGATATTTTGCATTTTTGTGTCGCTTTTCTATATAAGAAATTAAATCTCTCAATTTATGTTAAAATATCCTAACACAATCCTACTTAAAAGTTACAAAATGCCCTTTGTTTTAAAAGAATTTCCTATTCCAAAACCAATGAAAGCTCATCAATTCTTAATGCAATGTTTGCATTTAAATATGGCACAATCGCAAAGATATATTAATAAAGGCAAAGTGATTTATGAGGGCAAACCTCTAAAGAATAATGAAAAAGCCAAGATATTGGAAAAAAGTGTTTGTATTCTCATATTTGAAGCTGATTCTGTCGGCTTAAAGCCACTTTATGAGAATGAACATTTTGCGCTTTTTGAGAAGCCAGCTAAAATGCTCATTCACCCTAAAGGGAGATTTGCACACCATAGCTTTGTTGATGAGGTGCGCTCTCTTTATGGGGAGGAGGCTAGCTTGGTTCATCGTATTGACAAGGAGACTAGCGGGCTTGTGCTTGTAGGTAAGCATTCACGCAGTATTACAAAGCTCGGTGCAATGTTTGCAAATCATCACATTACAAAAGAATATCTAGCTCTTGTGCGTGGGGATTTGAGTAAAAGTAATTGGAGGGGGAGAGATTTTTGCCTCTCTTTGCCGCTTGCAACACAACCAAAAGGCGGGGATTTGTGCGTACGTTCTAAGTTTTTAGGGCAGAGTGAAGCGGAATCACTATCCTTTAGGGAGGCAAAAAGCGAATTTGAAATGTTAGGAGTGTTGGATTTTTGCTTGCAAAAATCTTTTGGTGGAGATTCTAACTTGCAAACTGTGCCATGCACTTTGTTAAAAGTGCGTCCAAAAAGCGGGCGCACACATCAGATTCGCTTGCATTTGTATGCGCTTGGTTTTCCGATTTTGGGAGACCCTCTCTATGGAGCGTTAGATGTGCATAGTCGGGAATATTTAGACGCGGAATTTATCCCCGCAAAATCACAAAATCTTTCCCGTGATTCTTTATATGGCTTGAGCAATAGGAGGCGAGAGATTTACTTTGGGGCAACGCGCTTGATGTTGCACGCTTATCATTTGAAATTTAACTTTGAAGGTAAAACCTATGATTTTCAAAGTAGCAAAACTTTTGAGATTCCATTTTCTTGAAATTTTGATTTGGATTCTATCCATAAAATGCTTGTGCAACTGCCCAACAAAAAGGCAGATAGAATCCAGATTTAAAAGATTGCTCTTTTAATCTTTTTGCACAAGGGATTTTTGGTTTTAAGAATCGCTTTTGCTTAAAATTTCTAATGCTTGCTTGATTCTTTCTATGACCACTTCAGCTCCTAATGCGCTCATCAAGGGCGCGATTCCAACGCCACCGGGTGAGCCAAGCAGAGCAAAGCGTAAAGGCATAAAAAAGCTTTTTGCCTTGATTCCTTGAAAATCTGCGAAAGTCGCAATTTCTTGTTCTGCTTCTTGCACATTTTCAAAAGGTGTTTTTAGGGATTGCAAATAAATCATAAATTCTTTTAACAAGTGAATATTCTCCTCATTCTTGACTTTTTGGAGCATTTTTTCGTCATAAGTTACGACAGAAGTCAAACAAGTTTTTAGGATTTCAACAAATTCCAATAGTGTTTTAGAACGTTCTTTAATTTCGGGATACAGAATCTCTTGTGCGCGTTGATTTGGAATCTCTGCGCCATAAAAAGGCAATAATGTATTGATTTGTTTGCAATCTAGTTTGTGTAAATAGTGTGCGTTTAGCCACAAAAGCTTTTCTTTATTGTAGGCAGAGGGAGCACTATTTAAGCTATTGGGATTAAAGAAATCTAACATTTCTTGCATAGAAAAAATTTCTTGGTCTTTGTGACTCCAACCTAAACGTACAAGAAAATTCAATAAGGCTTGGGGCAGGAAACCTAGAGTTTTGTATTCCATAACACTCATTGCACCATCGCGTTTGCTAAGTTTTTGCCCTTGAGGATTGAGAATCATTGGCACATGATAAAATCGCGGAATCACAAAACTTAATGCTTGGTAAAGAATGATTTGTTTGGGTGTGTTACTTAAATGGTCATCGCCACGAATCACATCTGTTACCCCCATAAGCGCGTCATCAATCGTTACGACGAAGTTGTAAGTGGGTGTGCCATCACTGCGTGCAATGATGAAATCGTCCAATTCTTTTGCCGCAATTCTGATTTCACCTTTGACGCCATCAAGGAAGCAGATTTCCCCCTCTGTGGGTGCTTTAATTCGCACAACAGGTTTTACTCCAGCAGGTGGCGTGTCTGTAAAATCACGATAGCGGTTGTCGTATTTCCACACTTGCCCTTTGGCTTCCGCCTCTTTGCGATTCTTGTCTAATTCCTCTTTTTGCATATAGCAATAATATGCTTTTCCTTCTTTTAATAAGCGGTCAATGTATTCTTGATAGAGCGAGAATCTTTGACTTTGATAGACAACTTCGCCATCATAATCCATTCCAACCCAAGCAAATGCCTGCAAAATTGCTTCTTTGGCATCTATTGAGTTGCGTGCTAAATCCGTATCTTCAATGCGTAATAAAAATTTTCCACCATTTGCCCTTGCATAAAGATAGTTAAAAAGTGCGGTGCGTAAGCCACCGATATGTAAATAACCCGTAGGAGAAGGTGCAAATCTTGTTACAATTTTGCTCATATTATTCCTTAAAATTTTATGTAATTTGCAGAATCTTAACTTAAGATTGCTGAAATTTTTGCTTAAAAATTCTTACTCAAAGTAGAGGAATTTCACATTATTTTTTAAACTTTAATGTCCTTTACTTTAGTGTTTCAATATATGCACCAATATCGTCCATATCGCGTCTGGTATAACGTTGCGCTACTTGGTTTTTGATAAAACGAGATTGTCCTTCAAAGCTTTGATTTTGGTAGGTTTTAATTTCACTTGCAATTTCACTTGCTTTCCAAGTATTAATTGCGGGCTTGCTTGCTACAGCAATTTCACCTTTTTGCCCATGACAATTTGCACAATCACGTTCATAGAGTTTTTTGCCTTTTTCTAAATCTGCTGTTTTAGCCGTGCTTGCTACGGAACCTGTGCCTAAGAGACTATCTAAAAAATTTCGTTCTTGAAGTGTCAAATCCGCGTCTTCACGCACGACTTTAATGTCTTTTGAGCCTAAATTTTTGGAATATTTTTGCAAAATGGCTTTGATTTCTTCCCCAAATTCACCTTTGAGTTCAAAACAGACGCATTCATTTGCAGGAAGTGTGCTGCTTAAAACTGCGGCACAAACAAAAGCTGATAAAATTTTTTTCATTTTTGGGATTCCTTGTTATTTTTGAATTTAAATTGCGCAATTTTGCCTAAACTTTATTAATTTTTGGTTTAAAGTTAAAAGCCACTTTAGCTAGGATAGTTTATAATTCCTTTTGCCTAAGCAAAGCGCATTTCTTTAATTTTGGAGTCCAACATAATTTAAGTATTGCTGGTTGTATAGTTGGCTTTGTGTGATGGTGTTTTCGTTTGAGTCTCTTAAGTTGAGACGAGAATCTGCCGCCTAATAAGTTGCTTATGGCTAGAATCGTTGCCTATTTTTGGGCTAGACAAATAAGTAACGCTTGCTTGGGTCTTGTAAAAAATAGAGAATAATATTTTTGTTTTGAAAGTTTTTCTTTTAAAAAATCTTGAAAGTTTTAAAAACAAAAATTTTAAGGTTGTAAAATATGGAAATTGTTATTGTGGGTAGCGGCGGGCGTGAATATTCAATTGGGCTTGCATTGCAAAAGGAATGCAGAATAGACGGGATTTATTTTTATCCGGGCAATGGTGCAACAAGCAAACTTGGCAAAAATATTGATTTTGCAAATCAACAAGAATTTATAGATTTTGCATTGATACAAAGAATCGGACTTGTGATTATAGGTCCCGAAGCACCATTGGTAGATGGTTTAGCGGATTCTTTGCGGGCAAATGGAATCCTTGTCTTTGGTCCAAGCGCAAAAGCCGCGCGTTTGGAGGGTTCGAAGGCTTATATGAAAAAGTTTGCGCAAAAATATGGAATCCCGACAGCACGTTTTATTCAAACGCAAGACTATGTAGAATCTTGCAGATTTATTGACGCTTTGAGTTTGCCTATTGTCGTAAAAGCTGATGGTTTGTGTGCGGGCAAAGGCGTCATTATAGCCCAAAGCCACGAGGAGGCAAAAATAGCAGCGAAGGAAATGTTAGACGGAAAGAGTTTTGGGGATTCGGGTAAAACAATTGTGATTGAGGAATTTTTAGACGGATTTGAATTGTCAGTTTTTGCAATGTGCGATGGAAAGGATTTCATTGTATTGCCTGCTGCGCAAGACCATAAGCGACTTTTGGACAAAGACAAAGGTCCAAATACAGGAGGAATGGGGGCTTATGCTCCTGCTCCTTTGGCAAATGCGCAAATCCTTGAAGAAGTCAAATCCACAATTATTGTGCCGACACTTAAAGGTATGGCAGAGGATGGAAATCCTTTTAATGGAGCTTTATTTTGTGGGATTATGGTTGTTCAAGGTAAGCCCTATTTGCTAGAGTTTAATGTTCGCTTTGGCGACCCAGAATGCGAAGTGTTAATGCCGCTTTTTAAAAATGGTTTGTTGGATTGTTTCTTAGCGTGCGCTAGAGGGGATTTGAAAAATGTGCAATTTGAGTTAGAGTCCAAAGTATGTGTAGGAGTTGTGGTTGCTTCTAAGGACTATCCTTACAAAAGTTCTCCCAAAGCAAAAATTGTGATTCGTTCTTTGGATAATACGCAATCCCATATTAGCTTTGCAGGAGTGAGCAAAGAGGGAGAGGATTTGTTCGCAACCGGAGGACGTGTGCTTGTATGTGTGGGTAAGGGCGATAATGTGCAAGAGGCACTTAAAAATGCTTATGCACAAGTGGAATCTGTTAATTTTGAAGGAATGCAATATCGCAAAGATATTGCCTATCAAGCTTTGAGGTAGGCAATGAATACCAATAAGATTGAAGAAATTTTAGCACGTGAAGAAATTGAAGTTGCTCCTTATTGGAAGCGAATCGTGGCACATTTGATTGATGATTTACTTTTAAGTATGGTAATCATTGGGATTTATTGGGATAGCATTATGCAAAATACGGGCGATGTAGAAGCAATGTTGGCGATTGTTTCTAGCTCTTGGGCGATTCTTTATGGAATCCGCATTTTATATCATTGGCTTTTTGTGCAGTTTTATGGAGCGACGATTGGAAAAATTGTCGTGAAGATTCGCGTGATAGAGTTAGGGTTGTTGGATAATCCTAGTTTTTGGCAAGCGTTTTTGCGCTCACTTTTGCGCACATTGAATGAATTTCTGATGTATTTGCCCTTCTTTTATATTTTTGCTAATCCTCTAAAAAGAGGCTTGCACGATATAGCAGCCAATACACTCGTTGTGGAGCTAAAGCCCTATAATGCTTAAATTGTCTAAAGTCTTTGGAATTGTATCAAGCGTAGCGGCTTTTGCATTGTTTGTCCCAAATTTTTTACAAGCACGTCCCTCTATCAAGCAGTTTAATTCCCAACAAGAAGCTATTTTTGAGTTTTTGGCTGACGATATGGAATATAGTCAATCTCAAGTGATTGGCAAGGGGCATGCCACGGTGATTAACTTAGACTATTTTGTAACTGCCAATGAAGCGACTTATGATACACAAAGCGGGGAAATCACACTAAGTGGCAATGTGAATGCTTATAAAGGAAATGCACTTTATCTGAAAGCTCAAAAGATTAAGATTAAAATGCAGCAAGACTATTCCTTTTTAGAGCCTTTTTATTTGCAGGATTCTATGAGTGGTTTATGGGTAGATGCAAAAAGTGCGCAATATGATAAGAATGTTTATCAGACAGAGGATACAACGATTTCAACTTGTAGTGTGAATAATCCAATTTGGCAATTAAAAGCAAGTAAAAGTCAATATGATGTCAATGAAGAATGGTTGAGCGTTTGGAATCCTCGTCTTTGCATTTATGATATGCCGGTGCTTTATTTCCCTTATCTTTCTTTTTCTTTGGGCTACAAGCGCAAAAGCGGTTTGCTTTATCCTGAAATTGGAAACTCAAAAGACGATGGTTTTTTATATTCCCAACCCATTTTTATTGCTCCACAAGAGGAGTGGGATATGACATTTGCTCCCCAAATTCGGACAAAGAGGGGTGCGGGATTCTATAATGAATTTAGAATCATAGACGATAGGGACGAAATGTTATGGGCAAATTTTGGTTATTTTGGCGATACAGATAGCTATCAGAGAACTTATGATTTAGAAAATCAGGCTCATTTTGGATTTCAACTCAAATACGAGCGTAAAGATTTGCTAACAAAATCACAAAATTATTTTTATGAAGATGGAATCTATGCGGATATTTCGCAAATTTCTGATATTGATTATTTTCGTCTAACAGATAGAGACACGAGGGAACGTGCAGATTTACAAGGCAGTCTTTTGACTTCCCGTTTGAATTATTTTTTAAAAAGTGAAAATGATTATTTGGGTATTTATGGACGCTATTATTCGGATTTAGAAAAAACAAGCAATGCGGAGACTCTACAAACTTTGCCACAGGTGCAATACCATCGCCAAATGGATTCTTTGTTTTTGGATAATTTATACTATAGTTTTGACTATCAAGCCAAAAACTGGACGCGTCCTAAGGGTTATCGTGCAGTGCAGCAAGAAGCACATCTCCCTATCCTCTATACACAAAGTTTTTTGAATGACTTTGTCAATCTCTCGGCTTCACCCATTTTTTATGCCACACAAATTAACTACAGCAACACAAAACAAAAAAAATTAGAAGACGGACGTTACTATTCGCAATATTATCAATTCAAAGTCAATTCTGATTTAGTGAAGCAATATGAAGACTTTGGGCATACAATTAGTTTGGAATCCTCTTATATTTTGCCCGGCTTTGATAGAGAAAAAGGTGATTTTCAAGACTTTTTTACATTGCCCGGTCATAGACAAGAGTTGCGGTTTGGTGGCTCTCAATACTTTTATGATTCTAGTGATACACTTTTTTTGTCTCATCGCTTCAAGCAGCCTTTTTATTTGGAGGATAATCACAAAATGGGAGAGTTTGAAAACGAGATTCAATACTTTTATGATTATCAATGGAGTTTTTTGAGTAGCATTTTTTATTCACATCAAAAGGCAAAGATTTCTGAAGCCACACATCAAGTGCGTTATGACGGCGAGTATTTGAATGCAAGTTTTGGACATTTTTTCCGTCAATCTTTTGCAGATATTGATTGGAATCGTGGGAGATTTGGCGAGGCAAATTACCTAATGGCAGGATTTGAGAAAGAGTTTGAATCCATTGACATTTTTGCAAGTGCGGGCTATGATTATAAGGAACGTTACTTTAAGACTTGGCAAGTCGGCTTTGAAACTTCTATCCGTTGTTTTTCTTTTGGGCTTAAATATGTAAGTGAAATCTATCCAATGCTGACTACGCACGGAACAGAAGCAAAAGACGATAAATATGTGTTATTTACAATTAAATTTATTCCTTTATTAAGCAGTGATGTAAAAGTAGGCAATTAGGACAAGTATATGGGAAATTTAAATAGCGAAATTATTAGCACGATTGGAGGCAATTTTATCGGTAATACAATGCACTCTATGCGACGAAAGACTCTCTTTGAAAATCGCAATGACGCATTGCAAAAACTACTGCATAATATGCCCTTGAGTTTTTTTGAAAAGCAAGATTGCGTTGTTGTGGGGATTTCTTTTGCAGGAGTGCTTTTTGCGCATCGTTTGGCACAGATGATTAAAGCACCGCTTGCTTTTCTCTTTACTTCGCCAATTTTAGCACCAAATAATCCAGAATGTGAAATTGCAATGGCGACTGAAACGCACGATGTTGTGATAAACGAAGCTTTAGTGCGCTCTTTTGAAATTAGCCTAGATTATATTTATGGCGAAGTGCAACGACAATACGAGGATAAAATGTTGCCTCTCATTTATCAATACCGCAAAGGTAACCCCTTAATTTCTCTTAAGGGCAAACGCGTTTTGCTTGTAGATGAAGGGATTGATAGTGGTTTAACTGCATTAGCATCTATTAAATCCGTGATTACCTTACAAGCAAAAACCGTGCATTTTGCTTGTCCTGTTGCGCCCATTGAAGTGGCAGAAGTGATGGACGAAGCAACCGACGGAATTTTTTGCCTTTATCGGTCTAAAAATTTTGTAGATATTGGATATTATTATAAAGAGTATCCTGCAATAGAATCTTCAGTCATTGAAGAAATTTTTAACAATATACAACCATAAGTTCAAGGAGGAAGAATGGACGAAGCAAAACTAATGTTTTTGAATAAAGAAGAAGAATATATTTTTGATAAATTTGCTAAACAAACTAACGGAAGTGTGTATTATAAAAATGGCAATAATGTTTTACTAGCTACGGTGGTAATTGATGAGAATTGCGTGGTAGAGGAGGATTTCTTGCCTTTAACCGTGCAATATATTGAAAAATCCTATGCTGCAGGAAAATTTCCGGGTGGCTATGTCAAACGAGAAGCAAAGCCTAGTGATTTCGAAACTCTTACAGCTAGAATTATAGACCGCAGTTTGCGCCCATTGTTTCCAAAAGATTATTGTTATCCTACACAAATTACCATTATGGTATTAAGCGCAGAGAGTGATGGTGATTTACAAATTTTGGCTTTGAATGCTGCGAGTGCGGCTTTGTATGTTTCCGAGATTCCGCTTCATTTTCCTGTTAATGGTGTGCGGATTGGTAGAATTGCAGAGGAATTTGTGATTAATCCAACTCCAAATGAGCAGGAGCAAAGCACTTTGGATTTGCTAGTCAGCGGTGTGAATGAGGATTTGTTAATGATTGAAATGCGCACTTTTGGCGGTGTAAAGGTAAAATCCTCTAGCAATCCTCTTAGCCTAATGACAACCTTAAAAGAGGAGGAAATCACTTCCTTTAGCGCAAATGAATTAGAGGAGGACAAACTCATAGAGGCTTTAGAATTGGCGCGTACGCAGATTGCTCTTAAAAGTCGGCTCATCAAGGAATCTTTCGCGCCTTTTGTCAAGTCGCCTCTAAAGCTAGAAAGAGCTAGAAAGAGCTTTGTTTGTGAAAGAATTGAAAATTTTATTTGTCAAAATTATTTAGAACCTTTACGCAAAGTGATTGAGTCGTTGTCCAAAACAGAACGCAATAGCCGCTTAAAAGCCTTTGCTAAGGAAATTATGGAATCTTGGAAGACACAGAGTTCAGACGATATAGAATCACTAGAAGAGCGTGTCAATGAAACGCTCACTAAAGTAAAGCGCACGCTTATCCGACAAATGATATTAGAGGAGGGCAAACGCGCGGACGGCAGGTGCTTAAAGGAGGTTCGTCCTATCAGCATTGAAACAAATTTCTTGCCTAAAGCGCATTCAAGCGCACTTTTTACACGAGGACAGACGCAGGCACTTGTGGTTTGCACTCTTGGAGGGGAGATGGACGCACAAAATTATGAATTACTTACAGAAAAGGCAACCTCTAAGGAACGTTTTATGGTGCATTATAATTTTCCACCCTTTAGCGTCGGGGAAGCAAGTAGCATTGGTGCGACAAGCAGGCGAGAGTTAGGACACGGAAATCTTGCAAAACGCGCACTAGAGTGCAGTTTGATTAATAGGGATTCTAAAACGATTCGTTTAGTCTCTGAAATTTTAGAATCCAATGGTTCTTCTTCTATGGCAACAGTGTGCGGTGGCTCTTTAGCGTTGGCAGCTGCGGATATTGAATGCACTTCTTTGATTGCAGGAGTTGCTATGGGACTTGTATGTGAGGGGGAAAAATATGCGATTTTAACAGATATTATGGGCTTAGAAGACCACGATGGCGATATGGATTTCAAAGTTGCCGGAAGTACAAATGGAATCACTGCACTACAAATGGACATTAAGCTAGGGGGTTTAAGAACGGAAATACTAAAAAACGCGCTTTTTCAAGCTAAAGAGGCGCGTTTGCAAATTTTGGGATTAATGGAAGAGGCAAAAGAAAAGATTGTCTTAAATACAGAATCTCTGCCTAGCTCACAAATCTTTGCGATTCACCCTAGCAAGATTGTAGAAGTGATTGGACAAGCAGGCAAAACGATTAAAGAAATTATTGAAAAATTTGAAGTCGCGATTGACTTGAATCGTGATAATGGCGAAGTGAAAGTGAGTGGGGGAAATAAGCAAAAAGTGAATGCGGCAAAAGAGCATATTTTGAATATTGCAAATACCAAAGAAAATAAACCAAATCTTTATGAATTGTACCAAGTGGGTGATATTTACACAGGTAAAGTAAAAAAAGTTGTAGAATTTGGCGCGTTTGTAGAGTTGCCTCATAATTACGATGGATTGTTACATGTTTCTAAGGTAACCAACAACAGAAATGAACGGATTAGCGATTACTTAAAAGAGGGCGATGAAGTGCGTGTAGAAGTGCTATCGCTTAATAAAAACAAAGTAGAATTAGGGCTTGTGGAATAGCTTAAATTAAACAAAAATTTAGCTAAACGCGTTATAATTTTGCCCTACAAAGTGATAAGTAGGGGAATGAATCCGAACGGACTTTGAAATTTTAAGGAGAACAAATGAAAAAATTACTTTTAGTGTTTTTTGCATTAGCTGGTGTAGCGTTTGCTGCGGAAGGTAACGAAATGTTATTGTCTTATTCTGCAATTGCAGCAGGCGTAGGTTTGGGTATCGCGGCACTTGGTGGTGCAATTGGTATGGGTAGCACAGCAGCTGCAACAATTTCTGGTATGGCTAGAAATCCCGGTGTTGGTGGTAAATTGATGACAACGATGTTTATTGCACTTGCGATGATTGAAGCACAAGTTATCTATACTCTTGTTGTTGCATTGATTCTACTTTATGCAAACCCATTCTTAGGCTAATCTTATAGCTTTTTCCTTAGGGATTCCCTAAGGTTGTGCGCTGGTGGTGGAATGGTAGACACACCATCTTGAGGGGGTGGCGGGGAGACCCATGCGAGTTCAAGTCTCGCTCAGCGCACCATTTTTTCTCTCATTTTTTAAACGATTTTTTTATTTTTATTCAAACATTTATGCTAAGATTTTAGTTATTTTAATACAAAGAGCAACGATGTCTTTACAAGAACAATTACAAAAAACAAAAGAAAGCAAAAAGATGCTAGCGACACTTCCTCATCAAACGCGCATTAGTTTTTTATATGATTGTGCGGATTTGTTATTGG
>NZ_CATKCB010000133.1:0-7335 GCF_949747025.1 Helicobacter sp. UBA3407
CATTAGAAGTATCATAAAATGCGTTACAAAGCAAAGCGACAATTGCTTCTTCGCAGCCCACTTCATAAAGAAAATGCAAAAGTTTCGGATAAGGATTGAAGTTTAAGGGGTGGAGCAAAAAAACTTGAATGGAATCCTCACAATCATCTTGCGATTCCAAAACTTTTAAATCTACTCCTTGTTGCTGCAATACACAAGCAAATTCCTCTACAAATCCGCCCAAAAGTAGAATATTTTTGTCCTTTAATGTGTTTTTTTCTAAGGATTCAATAAAATGCGCCTTTCCATCATTTGCCAAAAAAGATTCTACCAATGCGCTCATTCCGCAACCTTTGTAGTTTCTTTTCTCACCATAATTGTCCAATCCACTTCATTAAATCGCAAAGAATTTAATAATGTATTGCCACTTTGTTTCACTAAATCTGCACTCTTTTGCACATTATCAAAGTCCAATACTTCAAACAAAAAGATTCCTACTTCTCCTTTTTCTAATTCATTGTCCAAAATGGCTTTTAAGCGCGGACAAAAATCATTTTTTAAATGGCGCAAATCAAAACGTTTCATCGGTCAATCTCTCCAAATACAATGTTTGTATTCCCAATAATCGTTACAACATCGGCTAAATAATGTCCGGGCAATAAATCTTGCAACACTCCTGTATGGAAAAAACTAGGGGTGCGCATTTTTACACGATAGGGATAAGGCTCGCCCTCCGAGCGGATAAAGAATCCCAACTCACCCTTTGGCGATTCTGTTGGAACATATACTTCGCCAACAGGAGGGCGCATTCCTTGTGTAACCAAAACAAAATGCTGCATTAAAGAATAATTTTGTGTCATAATTTGTTCTTTTGGAGCAGAAAAATAACGCGTATCCTCACACATTAAAAGCGTATCGGTATCTTGATATTTATCTATCAGTTGATATAAGATTCTAATACTCTGACGCATTTCTTCCATATAGAGTAAATAGCGTCCATAGCTATCATTACTCTCTCCCACAGGCACATCAAACTCTAACTCATTATAAAGTTCATAAGGTTCTTCTTTACGAATGTCCCAAGCAATTCCACTTCCACGCAACAAAACCCCACTTAATCCCCAGCTTTTTGCCATTTCAGGGCTTACAATACCCACATTTTCTAAACGCATACGCCAAATTCTATTTTCGCTTAAGATTCCCTCATAAAGCTTAATTTGGCTTGGCAACAGCTCCAAATAAGCCTTTAACTTTTCAATCCAACCTTGTGGCAAATCCAATGGCACTCCGCCAATTCTAACACTAGAATGCGTTAATCTTGCACCACAATAATCCTCAATCAAATCAATGCCAAATTCACGCTCTCTAAAGCAATAGAGGAAAATACTCATTGCCCCCACATCTAGTGCGTGTGTTGCAAGCCAAAAGAGATGAGAAATAATGCGATTGAGTTCCAAAAGCATTGTGCGAATCACTTTTGCTCGTCTAGGCACTTCTACACCCAATAATTTTTCTACGCTTAATGCAAAAGCATAGTTGTTGGAGCTTGCAGCAATATAATCCATTCTATCTGTCGTGGGCAAAAACTCATTATAAATCATATTTTCTGCCATTTTTTCCATTCCACGGTGCAAATATCCCACATCAGGAGTTGCCTTGATTACTTTTTCGCCTTCTAATTCCAAAATCAAACGCAACTGCCCGTGCGCACTTGGGTGTTGAGGACCAAAATTGATTACCATTGTATTATCACTTATGCGGTCAAAAGCAATATTTTCATAAAATGGCATTAATTTATTGGGTTGCTGCATCTTACTTCCTCTCTTTAAGTTCTTTGGAATTTTCCGGCTTTAGTTTGGTTACAAACAACACACCTTCCTCCTCTTGATAGGCAATGGGCTGGGGCTTCTCTGCTCCTTTTTCTATTTTTTGTCCATATTCCACTTCATAACCCAAATGAGAGAATCGCGTAGAATCATAGCGGTCAATCCTTGCGGAATCTCTTTGTTCTACACCAATGACTTCGCGATTCTCTTTACCAAAGATTGTATCCACTTCATACCATTGCGCTGCTTCATCTCCTTGCAAAGGATAGCTTTTAAGCAAAGGGTGTCCCACCCAATCATCAGGCATTAAAATACGTTTAGGATAAGGGTGTCCTAAAGGTAGAATCCCAAACATATCATACATTTCACGCTCACTCCAATCCGCACTACGAAATAATTCCGTTACAGATTCTATTTTTTCGCCTTTTCTTAAAAAAATCTTTACCCGCAAACGTTTCGCACGGCTTAAAGAGAGCATTTGATAAAAGATTTCAAAGCCTCCTTTTTGTTCTAAATAATCTATTGCGCTAAGCTCACTCAAGACATCATAACCGATTGTTTTTAAAGTTGCTAATGTGCTATAAATAGAATCCTTTTCTACCCATATTACCAATGTTCCACGCTCAAGATAAGATTCTATGATTTTAACTTGTTTGCCCAACATCTCTACATCTGCGCAATACACAGCGTCATTGGTTATAGGTTCTCTTGGGATTCTTGGGGAAACATAAAATCTATCTTTATAATAAACTTCTTTTTGCGCATTATTTTTGGGTTTATATTTTCTCATACTATTCCTTTATACCAAACGCTTAGGAGGCTGCACACGATTAGATTTTTGCTTGCGGATTTTTTGCTGAAGCACCATAAGGGCATATTGCAAAGTTTCTGGACGCGGAGAGCAACCCGGCAAATAAATATCCACAGGAATAATCCTATCCACGCCTTGCACAGTGGCATAAGTATTAAACATTCCACCGGTGTTTGCACAACTTCCCATAGAAATCACCCATTTAGGTTCTGGCATTTGGTCATACAAACGTCTCACAAATTGTGCGTGCTTTTTGGTAACAGTGCCCGCAATAATCATCACATCACTTTGTCTAGGACTTGCCCTAAAAATTGTCCCAAATCTATCAAAATCATAACGACTAGCACCTGTTGCCATCATTTCAATCGCACAACAAGCCAATCCATAAGTCATCGCCCAAAGCGAATTACTACGCCCCCAATTCAACAATTTATCTACGCTCGTTAGCGCAATAGGCAAACCCCCGCCTTTAAGATAATCTACTTCATGCTCTGCCATTTCAAAGCTCCTTTTCTCCAAGCATAAACAAATCCAATCACAAGCAACAAAACAAATAAAACCATTTCAATAAAGCCAAAAGCACCAAGCACCTTAAAATCCACAGCCCAAGGAAACATAAAAATAATCTCCACATCAAAAAGGATAAACAACAATGCCATAATATAAAATTGCGATGAAATTCTATTGGGCTGCTTAGTGGGTGCTAAACCACATTCATAGGGGGCTAGTTTTAGCTTTTGCGTGTTTTTATTTGCCAATTTTCTCCCCACGAATCGCGAAAGAAAAGTTGTCATTAAAAACGCACCAAAAGTAAAAACAAAAATAACGAATACACCAAAATATGGATGAGAAATATCTAAATGCGACACTTGCAAACCTTTAAGTTATAAAACTTTCTTGCGTATCTTAGCGTAATTCTCTTAAATTTTAAAAGAAAATCACAAAATAAGGCACAAAGATTGACTTTAATTTCATATTAAGAACATCATTCTAAAAAGAATCACTACCTTAAAAACTTTATAAAAAGTCAAATTTTCTATTACTTTTTAAAATATTCTATCTCTCTTTTCTTGGAAGTTTAAATGATACAAAAAGAAACATTTTTGAAAAAATTTTGCTTATAATTTCGTTTTATAGTAAATAAATTTCCTTTCTATAAATAATTCTAAGAAAAATTACACACTATGCAATGGGATTTTACAATAAAGTAGAAGATTTCTTTAGTTCAATGCCAACTTTTGGCTTTAGAGTGATTTTATTTTCTTCTAATAAAATACTCAAGGTATGCTTAAAAGCCTTTTTGCTCATTGCGCACACAGATTGAATCTCACTTGGCTTGCTATCATAATGTAGATTCAACTTTCCACCTTTTTGGCGCAGAATCTCTAAGACTTTTCCGCTTTCTTGCGATGTTGAATTTTTTTTCTTAGGGTGTTTTAAACTTAAATCACATTTGCCATTGGAATAAATACGTTTAATATATCCTTCGCCCTCATTAAAAAGGGGGAATTCTCCAAATATTTCATTTTGATAAATCAATCCCAAATTCACCCCATTCACCACACATTCATAACCCAAAGGAGTGATTCTAAAAGGTAGAATCCTGACCTTAAACCCTGCTTTCAGATTCGTAAGATTCTCACAAAAATTGCTCAAATAAGGTTTAATGTTTTCTTTTGCAAGCAAACGATTCTCTCTATCTACACTTAAAAAAACTGCCACTTGAGAACCTAAGGGATATTTTTGAGGTGTCTTAGTCGGCATAAACACATCTTTGGCGATTCCCAAATCCAAAAAGCAACCAAAATTGTTTTTATCCACCACTTTCAAAACCGCGATTTCTCCCCTTTGTGCTTTGGGTATTAAGGTTGTAGCTATGGGGCGGTCCTGCGAATCTGTGTATAAAAATACCAAAATCTTATCTTCTATTTTTGCACCTATGGGTAAATATTTGTTTGGCAACAACACCTCTTCTTGCCCACTTTGCAAATAAGCACCCACTTTAGCAAAACGGACAATTTTTAACTCTTTGCAAATTCCTATCTCAATCAAAAATTTCTCCTAAAATCTCATAAAGACTACTTCCTAATGGCATTCCATAGACTTCTGCGATTTGCATTCCTACAAAAAACACCATAATCATAAAAACTACAAATCCAATCAAGCCCAAAAGTAAAAACATTTTGATGAGTTTCAAATAAAATTGTTCTTCTAATGCATCATCAAGTGTTTTATAAAATTTCAAAAAATCTATGAAAAAATGTAACCAAAAGATAAAAAGTCCCACAAGCACAATGCATAAAACCCCAAAAATCAACATTGATACATAAGGAGAAAAGCTTGTGCTAAACTCATAAATATGCGCTTCCCACATCAAAACTGCATAGCCAATATGCAACCCAAAACCCACAAGATTTAACAAAACGATGAAAAATACAAACCCGACAAAAAGTTCTGTCGCGCTAGAATATTCCCGAAATTTTTTGTGCATATTCTTTTTAATTACATTGTCTTGCAACCCTTGATAACGCAACTCCATAATTTCTAATTTCAAGTCTTTCAACCAATTCTTACGCGTTTTACTTTCAATTTTTACCTGCGCATTTCCACTCATTTACAATCCTTAAATTCTGTAAATTTATAGATTGAAATTCTACTTTAAAATTGTCAAGTAAAACTTCACATTTTGGAATCATAGGATTTATCAATATGAAAGGTGCGATAAAAACTTTCTAAATCTCCAAAATCACTTAATAATCCAAGCCTTTCTAGCTTGTCTAAAACTTCGCGTGTGCAATCCGTTTCTTTTGGCCACTCACGCATATAATCATCACACAAGCCCTTATCGCACGCATCAAGCAATAAAGTTTTACCAATGATTTTTATATCACGTTTTGCGTCTGTATTATTCACCACGCGCCAAAGCAACATATAAAGATTTTCCAAATCGTTTTTAGCAAAATCCACAATCACCACAATACGCAAAAATCTTTGTAGAGATTCTATATCTGCAGAGGGTAGGCTCTCCAAATTTGCTTGCTCTAGTGCCAAAAATGCTTTTTTAAGACTTTCTTTTTTGTCTATTCCAACCAATACAATAGGATTCCTTGTGTCCTGATAAATTTGTCGCACACATTTCACTTCTCCGCTAACACGCAAAATTTCGCTCAATATTTTATATAATTGCTCCTCACTTGCAAATTCCAATGTACTTTCTATTTCGTCCTCACGAGTACAATCTAAGCCCAATTTTCCACCTTGCGCAAAACTAGGCGAAGCGTGGTCTAGCGCATCACATACTCCCTCACTCATTAGGCAATTCTGCACTGAAAAACGATTGAGAATATAAGGAATAATCTCTGCACTTTGCAAACTTGGCGCATTTTCTCCTACAAAAATCGCGTGTTTGACAAAACTCATCTGCCCCACACCCCAAAATGCGTGCATACTCTGCTGGGCAATATGGGGAAAACGCGCTTTGATTTTAGCCAAAATCAGATTATGAAACACGCCATTTTCAGGCATATAATAGTCTATCAAATTGGGGGTTGTGGTTTGCAAAAGAGGCAAAAAGATTCGCTCTGTGGGAAATCCTAAATATTTATCCTCCAAAGGTGGCTTACCGACAACCGTCGCAAGATAAATAGGATTTTTCTTGTGCGTGATTGCACTCACTTCTAACACCGGATAAGGTTCAATGGGGGTATAGAATCCCGTATGGTCGCCAAATCTCCCCTCCTCACGCATTGCACTAGGCTCAACAAATCCTTCAATCACAAAATCCGCATCATAAGGCACGCAAAGCTCATTGCTAACGCAACGTACCATTTTTGCACGGTTTTTGCGGATAAATCCATACAGCATTAATTCAAATAAGCCATAAGGCAAAGGTGCAGTAGCGCACCAAGTATAGAGAGGATCGCCACCAATTGCGATGCTCACAGGCATTTTTTTGTTTGCTTTATGGTATTCCTCTAACAAACTCACGCTATCCTTATGCACTTGCCAATGCAATCCTAGATGATTTTTATCATACACCTGCAAACGATACATACCAAGATTCCTCACACTACCATCTAAACTCTGTGTATAACATTGCCCCATTGTGATAAATCTCCCCCCATCTTCACTCCAAGTTTTAAGAATCGGGATTGTGCTTAAATCTACTTCCGCCCCCCTTGAAATAACTTCTTGGCACAAGCCCTTTTCTTTGATAGTTTTAGGAGCTAAAAAGCGCAAATTCAACATTTTTGGGGCAATTTTCAAAGCTTCTTTTAAGGATTTTGGGGGCTTAAGCTTGATAAGTTCTGCTACCTCTTGTGCGATTCCTTGCGTATCGCCTACAAGCAACTGCACACGAGAAAAACTGCCAAAAAGATTCATTAGCACAGGGGTTTCATAGCTAATCTGCCGCGCCCTATCCACAGGATTAGTAAAAAGCAGAGCTTTGGAATTTTTATGTTTCACTTCCAAATATGCCAAATGCGGAATCTCTAGCTCTACATCTAAGGGCTCTGTGATGATTTTTAGCTCATTATGTGCTTTAAGTAAATCTATCGTTTGTCGCATAGTTCTCCTTGATTGCGCCTCTCTCTATTGAAGTTTTGGATAAATTATACCTTATATTTCCCCCCCAAGCAAGTTTTTAAATGTGTGTGGCAAGAGTCCTCACAAAAAGTCTTAAAGGATTGTAATTTTAGCCTTACGATTCGTAATTCA
>NZ_CATKCB010000134.1:0-21430 GCF_949747025.1 Helicobacter sp. UBA3407
CCCTATCAATTTAACTATTGCTTAATACCTAAAAGCGTGGTAATCATCTCATCAATAGCCGAAATCATTTTCGCATTTGCGCTATAACCTGTTTGAAATTTGATGAGATTTACCATTTCATCATCTATGGAAACCTCTGAAATGGTTTTGTATTCTTTCTTGATTGAATTATACACCGCTTCTTTGGTTTCTTGCGTTATTTGTGTTCCCTCTGTTTGTGAAGCAACCTTGCTTGCAATATAGCGAAAATATCCGCTAATCGTTTCTTGTCGCTCCTCTCTATCATAGACATCTGTAAAAGTAATTTTGTCGTATTGTAATTGTTGCATCATATTTGCAACTTCAAAGTTACCATTGACTGCTTCACGATACGCACGAATCAAAGTCGGGTCATCACGATAAGCTCTCGCAAGCTCTATATTACTCGCGTCATTTCCATCAAAAAAACGATTGACGCCAAATGCACCAGCAAAATTTGTGCCATTGTCTTGAATAGAAATATAAATTTCCTCGCTGGGATTCTTAGAAGTAATCGCAAAAGTTTGCGTGTCATTATTGTAAGTTGCTTGGAATCGGTCATCAAAGTCGTTCAGAGCATTGCCGTCTAAATTATCATCAAGATTCGCATTAAGCTGGTCAATAATGCTTTGCATATTGGTAAGATTGTCTATTTTAACCTCACGCGCACCCAATTCATTTCCTTGTTTATCATACATTACAACTTTGAAACTTCCCTCGCGGATATTATAACCGCTTGTTGTTAGCGCATCTTGTGTATTAATATAAAGCTTATCACTACGCGCTCCTAATTGTGAGCATTGCGCATAAATATTATTCGTTGCTTCAATGATTCCATTTGCAAAAGTATCCAAATCATTGATATACACTTGCAATTTTCCCAAAGTTCCTTGACAAGTAAAAACCTCTTCGGTGCGAATCAAATCCAACAATGCCCCAACTTTTCCTTCATTTAGAGTATTGGTTAAATTATATTCTTTGTGGTCCCTGCGCAGATATTTAATCGTATAGATTCCGCTTTCATTTTGAGAATTATCCAAAGTCAAAGGATGCCAAGATTCTCCATCTACAATAGACCTTCCACCGATGGTCAATGTATAATCCTCGTCAAAATCTGCGATATTTTTATTCACACACGCACTCCCTTTGACTTCTTGCTTGAAAACTTCGCAACCGATAAGATTGTTAATTTCAAACTCATATTGGTCGCGCAAATCACGCAAATCATTTGCTTTTCTGTATAAATCTTGATTTTCATATTCATTGATTTGTTTATTAATCATTGCGATTTGTTCTGCTAAGCGATTCACTTCCTCTACAGCAACTTTGACTTCGTCATTTAAACGTTGTTGCAAATATACTAAGGAATTACGTGTTTCTTGAATATTTTTAGAAAGTGTATTTGCCTGCTCTGCTAATGCAATTTTTTGTGCTGGGTCTCCTGCTTTAGTAGCTAAATCTTTCCAAGCATTAAAGTAGTTTTGTAAATCATTGTAGATTCCTACCCCGTCAATCTCCGGATAATACGAAGAGGCTTCTCTAAGTCCTGCGAAACTTGTATCGTAATAGGTTTTTTCTGAAGTGGCTTTTTTGTAACGCATAAAAGTATATTCATCGTGTACACGCTCCACCGTCATAATATCAAGCCCTTGCCCTAAAGCATAGTTTTGTTTCCAAAGTGGAGTCTCTGCGGCACTTCTGACGATTTGCCTAGAATAAAATTCATTATTCGCATTTGCAATATTATTACTTGTTGTATCCACCATCACTTGATGCCCAGTCAAGCCTGTGTATGGAGTATTTAATGATGAAAGCAATCCTCCCATAGCACACCTCCTCTACACTTCAGTATGCAGAAAGGATGCATTGCCTAAGGATTGTTTTTTATAACCACGTTCTTCAACGGGAACAATTTTACTTAAAAGAGAGTTGTAAAATTCTGAAACCGCTAAGGACATCTTACCAAAACGATAATTGAGATTCTTCAAAACCTCTAATTGGTCGTGAAGCTCCGCAGTGCATTCACTTGCGCCCTCACCCAAAAGATGTTGTTTGTCCTCGTAAGTTAAATCCTCTAAAGTAGCGTTGGGATATTCTGTACGCAAACGCTCTTCAATGCTTTTAGCGTAAGCTTCTTTTTTGCGAATAAAAGACGCAATTAATTCCTCTTTTTGTGGAATCCTTGCAAAGACGGCTTCGTTATTTGCGATTTTAATATCCGCAATATCCTGTTCTGTAATTGCAATGAGTGCTTTAATATCTTCTAAAGCATCTTTTAAGAACTGCAAAGACATGAGATAACTCCTATAAAATAGACTTATCTCTTATCTAAGCAATTCTTGTGCCAACTTTTGCGCACTCCCCTTTAAATCTAATTTATAAGTGCCATCTTTAATAGCGGCTTTAATTTCATCTAGTCTAGTGCTAGAGGTTTTTGCAGTTTTTTCTGCCTGTGGTTTTTCATTGACTGATTCATTTCTTGCATTATTAATCTGCAAAGTATTTTTATTATTCGCTTGATTCATTGCATTTGAAAAAACCGAATTACTCATCAAATGACTAATCATATTTTCTCCTTTCTTAAAAAATCTTTCCATTAATATCGGCTATTTTTCAAAAAACTAAAATGATTCCCGCACACTTTTTGAAACATCTTGTAAAAACTTCTCTGTATCAGACTTTGGAGGAGCAATTTGCTGACCATCACCATATAATGGAACATTAGGACCTCCAATTTTAATTGTATATAAAATCACAAAGAGCATAAAATAAACAAAAAGTCCAAATCCCATAGATGGCACAAACCAATCTTTCATTACTGCTCCTTGAAATAATATTTTCAGAGATTAGAAGTATAGCAAAATTTTGTTTTTTAATGAAATTAAAAAATTTTTATAATTTTTTTATATTTCTTGAGGAAAACCGCGCTTTTTGTGCTATAATCTGCTTTCTCTAAACAATTTTATCCCAAAACTACATTAAATATAGGGGCGAATCTATGCGACTTTTTAAAATTCTTAAATCAACATTCTTTAAACATTCTTTAAAAACCTTTTGTCTTTTTGGTGCATTTGGGTCTGTTTGTGCCAATGCTGCAAATATTCAAGAATCCCAATGGGAACAAGGTCAAACACTGCTCACATTTTTTGAAAAAAACAGAATCCCTTTAAAAGTTTATTATGATTTAGCTCCAGAGGATAAAGAACTCGCCGATGAAATTATCAGCGGTAGCACATTTTATGCGCTTTACGAAGATTCCACTTTACTGCAAGCTTTAATCCCTATCAATGAAAATTCACAACTACACATTTTCAAAGAAAAAGATTCTTATGGCATGCGAGCAATTCCTGTGGCTTATTTCACAGAAGAACGAACAATTGCTCTTTCTGTTGAAAATTCACTTTATAACGACATCGTCAAACTCACAGGGGATAAATTTTTGGCAAATGATTTTATCCAAGCCCACAAAGGAAGCGTAGATTTTCGTCGCGAAGTGCGTAAAAATGACAAATTAGCTATCATTTATGAACGCAAATATCGTTTGGGTAAGAACTTTGGCTCACCTAATATTAAAGCGTCCATTTTAAATGTTGGCAAGCGACATCAATATGTTGTGCGTCACGAAGATGGACAATTTTACGACTTAAAAGGCAATAATTTAAGCAAATATTTACTCACAGTGCCACTTCATTATAAACGTATTTCTTCCCATTTTTCTATGGGACGCAAACACCCAATTCTTGGATATAAACGCCCGCATTTAGGGACAGATTATGCTGCGCCTCGTCATACCCCTATCCGTGCAGCAGGGAAAGGTAGAGTAATTTTTGCAGGTACAAAAGGTGGCTATGGCAAAACCGTAATTATTCAGCACGAAAATGGCTATAAAACACTCTATGCACATATGCAAAAAATTGACCGTAAGATTCGAGCAGGAGTAAGCGTTGCACAAGGCAAACAAATCGGCACAGTAGGCAGCACAGGACTTAGCACAGGACCACATTTACATTTTGGACTTTACAAAAATGGCAATGCAGTTAATCCAATCAAACACTTAAAAATTGCACATTCTAAACTTAAAGGCAAAGAAAAAGAGGAATTTTTAATGCTTGCCAAAAATTACCAACAAGCTCTCAACACGGCTCTTACTCAAGGAATTGACAATCAAACGCCATTTAGAAAAATCCAAAATGGCTACATTGTCTATCTTAATTCAGAGGATAAGAATTTAAACTGATGGCACTCAAAGAGATTTCTAATATTCGCTTTTGCAGCTGCCACGATTCGCAATATATTAAGCCTAAACGAATGCTCTTTTGCGAAAATGGTAAAGAACGGAGTTGGGATATTATCGAAGCACACGATAGCGTAGCGATTCTGCTTTATCATCAACCAAAAGATTCTTTTGTGATGGTGAAACAATTTCGCCCTGCCGTGTATCTCAAAGAAAGCACCCGCAAAACACCGAATCTCAAAGTGGAATTAGGTTATACCTTTGAACTTTGTGCTGGGATTACAGACAAAGCGGGAAAATCCCTTAAAAAAATCGCACAAGAGGAAATCCTAGAGGAATGCGGTTATGAGATTCCATTAGAAAATATCCACAAAATTACAGAATTTTATAGCTCTGTTGGATTTGCAGGCAGCAAACAAACGCTTTTTTTTGCCACAATTGATGAATCGTGTCGTCAAAATCAAGGAGGTGGTATAGATGATGAAAATATTGAGGTTGTTTTCATTCCAAAAACAGAAGCTTATGATTTTATTTTGAACGAATCTTACCCTAAAACCTCTGGTGTAATGTTCGCATTTCTTTGGTTTTTTAAAAATTTTGAGGGTTGTTAATGCAAAATCTTTCTGCACTCCAAGAACTCACCAAAAAACTAAATGAAATCAAGGAATCTTGGCAAATTTATACTATTTTTGAGGCAGAAAAAAAACGTTTTAATGAAGAATTTGATGCACTCAAAAAGGACAAAGAATCCTTAATGGAATCTTTCAACGAAATATCCGCCAAAAATGCGTTGCTCTTAGCAGATAACAAAGAGCTAGAGCAAAGAAATAAATCCTTAACAAATGAAATTGCTATCAAAGAGCAACAACTTGAATCTCTAAACCAATCCCACCCTTTAGCACCTGATACTTTAAAATCCAAAACATTGGATTTGGCAGCCTTAGAAACACAATATCAAAATCTTAAAAAATCTTTAGAATCTACAGAAAAATTTTTAAAAAATACTTCCCTTGTGCGCCCAAAAGCCTTAGAAAAATTAGAGATTTCCTATCAAAAACATCAACGGCTACTTGCCAACCCCGCCAAAGAATATGTTCCTTTGGAATCCGCCACTTTGCTTTTTGATACCCTAACCAAAATACAATCCCAACTCAAAACGCTTCTTTTGGAAAACTCAAAGCTAGAATCTGAAATCCAGCATTTACAAGATAATTCAAGCAAATCAGTGCAAACCCAACCCAATCAACCCCCCAGAGATTCTGACGAATCCTCGCACAATTCGTAAAATTTGAAACCAATGCAGCCATTAAATCTTTTCGTCTCCGCAATAGAATATTCTGCCAATCTTCATTTAGCCAATCTGCTCAAATCTCTGCAACAAACGCAAACTCCTTTTGTTCTTTATGGAATCTTTGATAAGGCATTGATTCAGCAAGCCTTAAAAGAATCGCAAAATATCTTTCAGCCCAATGCAAACCCCATACATTCTAACTTTCTCTCCCAAACCATTTACAATCCCGAATCCTTTCGCGTTATGGGATTTGTTGGGATTCTTAAACTCATTCCAAAATTTTTCAAACTCAAAAATCAGCTTGCACAAATTGCCTCGACTTGCGATGTAGCACTTTTTATGGACTCCTCTTCTTTTAATATTCCTTTAATCCAAACAATTCGCAAACTCATTTCAAAAACAAAATATCAAAAAAAACCTCGTATTATTTATTATATTTTGCCTCAAGTTTGGGCTTGGAAACCTAAGCGTGCGCATATTTTGAGTGAAATTTGTGATGAATTATGGGGCATTTTACCTTTTGAAAAAAACTTTTATCCAAAAACCGCCCCAATCACCTATATGGGACACCCACTTCTTGATGAGATTCCTTATTCTTTTGACACACCTCAAAAAACCCAAAAAATTGCCTTTATGCCCGGCTCACGCAAAAGCGAAATTCGTGCTTTGTTTCCTATTTTCAATCAACTTGCTCAAACCTTAAAAACACAAGGAAAAAGTGCTATTTTGATTATTCCTAAATCTTTTGCAACACAAGACTTAAGCAAAATCTATGGAGATATTAGTGCATTTGAAATTTCCTTTGATACTTATCTTGGATTACAACAAAGTGAATTTGCCTTTGTGTGCAGTGGCACAGCAACTTTAGAATCCACATTGCTTGGGATTCCAACGATTTTAGCCTATAAAGCCAAAACATTGGATTATTGGATTGCCAAAAAATTGGTTCAATTAAACTACATTGGTTTAGCAAATATTTTTTTAGAATTTCATTTTTTCAATGCCCCCAAAAACAATCCCAACCCTTCTATTTTTCCCATTCACCCGGAATTTTTACAAGATTGCGTAAATGTAGAGAATCTGCAAAATGCATATCTTCATTTTAATTATTCCTATTTTTTTGAACAAAAAAAGACTCTCTTCCAATATCTTTCACATGGCAGTGCAGAATCCTGCGCGAAAAAATTGCAAAATTTTGCAAAAAATTTATAAAATAAAGGGCTTTTTAACCCTATTTTCTTTACTATATCTAAATTATTTTATTCTTAAGGGAAACTATGGAACCTATGACCAAATATGGTTATGATAAATTAATTTCTGAACTCAAAAATCTTAAAGAAGTTGAACGACCAAAAAACATTATTGAAATTGACACTGCAAGAGAGCACGGGGATTTGAAAGAAAATGCAGAATACCACGCCGCAAGAGAGCGTCAGCTATTTTTGGACGCACGCATTAATGAACTAACACAACTTGTCGCTGATGCACGCGTAATTGACCCCTCTACCCTAGAGCATAGCAAAATTAGTTTTGGTTCAACCATCAAATTAGAGGATTTAGACACTGAAGAAACTTTCACCTATACAATCGTTGGAGCAACAGAAAGCAATCCTGAAAAGGGCTTAATTTCTTATCATTCTCCTTTAGCCAAACAGCTTTTAGGAAAAATTGCAGGCGATGAAGTCAGTATGACTCTACCAAAAGGGCGCGTAGATTACGAAGTTTTAGAGATTTTTTATCAACCGATTCAATTCTAAGGCAACTCTTATGGCAAATTTAAAAATTAAAACCTTGACTCCAAATGCCGTGATTCCAAAGTATCAAAGCAAAGAAGCTGCGGGATTTGACCTTTGCGCGAGTGAAAATTTGATATTAGAAAAAGGCAAATGGGGATTGATTCCCACCGGACTTAGTTTTAGCTTTCCAAAAGGATATGAAATCCAAGTGCGTCCTAGAAGTGGATTAGCTTTAAAGTATGGCATTACAATTCTTAATTCTCCCGGAACGATTGATTCAGATTATCGGGGAGAAATCAAAATCATTGCAATAAACTTCGGCGACGAAGATTTTAAGATTAATGCGGGAGATAGAATCGCACAAGCGGTGCTTTGTAAAGTCAAACAAGCAAAAATCAAAGCTGTTCAAACACTAGATAAAACAAAACGTGGCAAAAAAGGCTTTGGAAGCACAGGAAAATAACAAAAGATTGAAATAAAGGAGAAAATTTGAGCCTAAAACAAAATGTAGATTTCATTAAAGAAGAAATGAGCAACGACGAAAAAATGCTAGAAAGCCTTATTCGTTTTGAGGGGTGGTTTAAACGTTACAAGATTCCACTCATTGCATTATTGATTGGCATTGTTGTGCTTGCTTTTGGCTATATGGGCAACAATTATTATCAAGAAAATCAACAACAAAAACTTTCTAATCTCTATGAAGAAGCTCTAAAGGGAGATGAAAATGCAATCATTTCGCTTAAAAACTCTCAAAGCAGACTTTATGATTTGTATCTTTTTCAAAAGGCATTGGAATCCAACGATAAAGAAACTCTCAAAAAATTAGAATCCTGCAAAGACCCTATTATCGCGCAATTTTCTAAATCGCAAAACGCATCTTTGAATCAAGATTTAAACACACTAGATTCCAAAGAATCTGGAGATTTTGGTTATTTACAAGCTGCATTTTTGGAGATTCAAGCAAGCAAAAGCAAAGAGGCAAAAGTGATTTTATCCAAAATCCAAAACGATTCTCCTATTAGAGATTTTGCCAATGCACTAGAACATTTGAGCATTCAAGGAAACAATGATGTCAAGAAGTAATATTCTTAAGAATCCTCTTTTATTATTTTTGAGTCTTTTTATATTTTTATCTCTTAGCGGGTGTGGTTCTAAATATTATTTTGAGCCAAAAGAGGAAGAAATTAAAGGTAAAATTTCCTTCAATGATTCTATTCCCTCCCCTATTGTTTCTCTTGTTCGTGATGGTGCAACCTTAAAAAATGGACAATTTATTACAAAATATTCTGAAATCCCAAATGTCTATCTCCCAAAAGACGCGCGGTATCTTAATCAAACAGAAGATTATTACTTAGCAAGTGCCTATCAGTCTCTTTTATTAATCAACAAAGAAGACCATACGCAAACTTCCATCGCATTTGACAACACTCCTATCAGTGCTTCTATGTATGGACAACTCATCGCAGTGATTTTTGATAACAATACTTTTGCACTCTATGATTTAAATAAAAGTCAAATCACTTATAAGCAAGATAGCACATTAGCCCCTACCAACAATACACTGATTGCCGCGCCATATTTTTTAAATGATATTGTCGTCATACCAACCTTAGATGGAAAACTCGTCATTATAGACAAGAACAATATGCAAATGATTCGTAATATTGTTGTCAATGGCGATAAATATTTCAATAATGTGATTTTCTTAGAAGCAATCGGAAATCGTATGGTTGCAGCCACACCTAAACGCATTATCTCTGTTAGCCCAAGTGTTATTAACACCTTTAATGCAAATATTAAAGACATTTTGTTTTTTGAGGATAGAATCTTTATCTTTACAAGCGAGGGAGAAGTCATCTTAACAGACCAAGATTTAAACGAAAAACGACGCGTCAAATTTCCTTTTGCACATTTTACTGCAGCAAATCACGGAAGAAATATTGTGATTTTAGAAACACGAGGCTACCTCATCGCATTAGACGATGAATTGCAAAATAGCTCTATTTTCACACTTCCAGATGAAATTACAAATCCTATATTTTCTGGAACGCGCAAAATTTTCATTGGTAACAAAATTTTAGAAGTAGAATAGAGGCGTAATGATTCTCTGTGATATTGGTAACACTTTTTTACACTTTTATTATCGCGGCAGAATTTGGAAAGAGGAAAAAACCAAATTAACCCCCAAGGATTCTAAAGAGCTAATTATGTATATCAGCGTCAATGAGGATTCTACAAATACCTTGCTTTATGCGCATCCTCGCTGTTTTGACTTGACGCCTTATTTAAACATTGATACAAATTATAAAGGCTTAGGCATTGATAGAATCGCAGCTTGCAAGGCAATTAGTGATGGTGTCATCGTTGATGCAGGAAGTGCCATTACAGTAGATATTATGCAGCAAGGCATTCATCTAGGAGGTTTTATTATGCCCGGAATTGCAAAATATCGCAAAATGTTTAGTAGCATTTCTGTGCTAGATTGCGAGATGAATTTGGGAGTGGATTTGGATACTTTTCCACAAAATACAAGGGATGCGGTAAGTTATGGTATGTTAAATTCTATCCTTTTAATGCTCAAAAATACTTCCAAAAATAAAAAAATTCACTTTACGGGAGGAGATGGCAAATTTCTCTCAAGATTCTTCAAAGATTGTTTTTATGACGATTTACTTGTATTTAAAGGAATGCAAAAAGCCATCAACGAAAACTTCACCTCACAAGGAATTTATGTATGATAAAAATTGCATTGCCCAAAGGTAGAATCGCAGACAAAACACTTCAAATTTTTGAAAAATTCATAGGTGAATCGCTTTGTTTTGAAGACCGCAAACTCATTTTAACCAAAGAAAAATTTGAATTTATGCTTGTGCGCAATCAAGATGTTCCTATTTATGTAGAGCGAGGGGCTGCAGATATTGGCGTCGTGGGATTAGATGTCTTAGAAGAGCAGCAAAGTTCGCTTGTGCGCCTACTTGACTTAGGGTTTGGTAAATGCAAAATCGCTATTGGCTCTCCCAATCATTACACATTGGATTTTTCTAATCCAAATTTAAAAATTGCAACCAAAATGGTCAATATTACCAAAAGTTTTTTTGCCAAAAAGGCAATAAGTGTAGAGATTATCAAGCTTTATGGCTCTATTGAGCTAGCTCCTCTTGTGGGTATGGCAGACGCTATCGTGGATTTAGTAGAGACGGGAGATACTATGCGCCAAAATAACCTCAAAATTGATGAAACAATTATGGAAATTAGTGCTTATTTAGTCGCAAATCCCAATAGTTTTTATGCACAAAAATTAGAAATTTTGGAGATTCAGAAATTTTTTAAAACACAAATTCAATCTTAGATAAAGGAGTTCAAAATGGGGCAGACGATTACAGAAAAAATCTTTTCAGACCACATAGGAAAAGCAGTTTATGCAGGAGAAATTGTGGATTCTCCCATTGATATGGTGATTGGCAATGACATTACAACACCACTTTCTATTAAAGCTTATGAGCAAAGCGGAGCGCAAAAGCTTGCAAATCCCGATGGATTTTGCATTGTAATGGACCATTTCATTCCCACAAAGGACATTGCAAGCGCAAATCAGGCACGCATTAGTCGTGATTTCGCTAAAAAACATCAATTAAAGCATTATTTTGACGAAAAAGATATGGGGATTGAACACGCGTTATTGCCTGAAAAAGGCTTGGTTGTCAGTGGCGATGTCATCATCGGTGCAGATTCTCATACTTGCACACACGGGGCTTTAGGGGCATTTAGCACAGGAATGGGAAGCACAGATTTGGCTTATGCGATGATTACAGGGAGAAATTGGTTTAAAGTCCCAAGTGCTATCAAGGTTGAATTTGTCGGCAAGCCTGCGCCCTATATCTATGGCAAAGATTTAATTTTGGAGGTTATTCGTCAAATTGGCGTAGATGGTGCGCTCTATCAAACGCTTGAATTTTGCGGAGATGGAATCGCATATTTGAGTATGGACGACCGCTTTTCACTTTGCAATATGGCGATTGAAGCGGGGGCAAAAAATGGAATCATTGCTCCTGATTCCATTACGCGTGAATTTTTGGCGAATCGTCCAAATTTACGCGCCAAACCAAAAGAATTTTTCTCTGACCCTGACGCACATTATACGCGCATTCTCACCATTGATATTAGCAAGCTAGAACCTGTAATCGCCTACCCTTATCTCCCAAGTAATGGCAAAAGCATTTCTGAAGCAGTCAAAGATAATTTGAAAATTGACCAAGTTTTTATCGGTAGTTGCACGAATGGACGCTTAAGTGATTTAAGAATCGCAAGTGAGATTTTAAAAGGCAACAAGGTGCATTCTGATGTTCGCCTTATTATCACACCCGGCACGCAACAAATCTATAAAGAAGCCCATAAATTAGGCTACATTGATATTCTGTTAGAAGCGGGTGCGCTGATTTCAAATCCAACCTGCGGTGCGTGCTTAGGTGGATATATGGGGATTCTAGGAGACAATGAACGTTGTGTTTCTACAACGAATCGCAATTTTGTCGGTAGAATGGGTGCGCGTAATTCCGAAGTTTATCTTGCAAATTCCGCTGTCGCAGCAAAAAGCGCAATTATCGGAAAAATCGCCGACCCTAGACTTTAGGATTCTATTTACTTCAAGTTACCCTTGCGGGATTCCGCGTTGAGCAGAATTGCGGGAATCTATAATGCTAGGTTAAAGCAAAGTTTAGGATTTGTCATTGTGAGATTTGTTTTATCAAGTCGTGGCAATCTATAATTTGGAATCTCGCAGTTGAATATTTTTTCATTGTCAAGATTATGGATTGCTTCGTCGCGTTGCTCCTCACAATGACGAGGTGGAGATACCTACCACACACCACCACTCACACCCATAATGGCGCAGCGAGAAACGCAAAAATGCGACAAGAACACAAATATTAGGTTAAGATTCCACAATCTACACCGCTTCACAAAACAATGCAGCTTCTATGCTTATCGTATAATCTATGGGCTTTATAATCTTAAATTGATACCCCAAATCCCACGATTCTATCATCGGCTTAATGTCAAAAAAGTCGCTTCCATTATGATAAATACTAAGCAACATTGCTGGTTTTTGCGATTCTATCGTCTCTCTAGCCCCCTTTAAAAACTCTTGCTCAAAGCCCTCAATATCAACCTTAATAAACCCCACTTCTAGCTTATTTTCTCGCACAAACTCATCTAATGTTGTAATAGAGATACTCTCTAAATCCTCGCTTTGACCCCGCAAATCAATATGTGAAGCACTGCCAAAAAATCTTATTTTTAGATTTTCGCTTTTTATTCCAAGCCCTTGATGAATGGGGATAATTCTTTTACTATCATTTAACCTTAAAGTTTCCTGCATTAGTGCGTAATTCTTGCTCGTAGGCTCAAAGCTATAAATATTTCTTTCTGTAAATTCTCTCTCAAAAATAATTGCACTATCGCCAATGAAACCACCGACATCTATAATGTCCTTTTGTCTAATCCTTTGCAGAGTTTCTTTAGAGAACGCCTCTTTTAAGCTATGCTTGTGATAAAACACCCCTACTTCAAAGTGATAAATAGGCAAGAAATAGCCATTATAGGCAAAAATGCCCTTTTTTAGCTCAAAGATTTGGGGGTGAAATTCCTCTTTTAGCTTATGGCGAATCTCTCGTTCTTCTGGGTAAGTGTAGTAATATCCTCGTGCGTTTTAAGTCTTGAGAGAATCTTAAACACATTTTCTATACTCTTTTCATCTAAGTTTTTGCAAAACGCAAGCAGTTTCTGTGTAGAATCCTCGCATTCAAGCAAAAACTTCATTATTCTTCTTTGCCACTCCGAATTAATCAAAGTGATTTGCAAACTTGGCTCTAAAACACTCTGTGTCCTATAATATGTAAAATTTAAAAACTTATAAATATAGCAGACAAATACCCCCCTGCAGACTCGCCATATACCTTTCGAATCCTTCTAAAGAACGGGATTCCAAACAAATAAGTCGTGCGCAAATTGTGCGTATGTTGATAATATTTTAACATCTTATCTTCTTTGAAAATAAAATTTTAGCTAAAATGATTCATTTCCAGCTTAAAATAAATTCGCTTCCCTCTCCCTCTTGGCTCTTGCAAACAATCTGAATATGATAGATTTGACAAATTTGCTTCACAAGGGCAAGCCCGATGCCAAATCCTCCCTGATTCCGATTGCTGCGATAATAACGCTCAAACACCTTATCCAAATCCTCTTTTTTGATTCCACAACCATTGTCTTGAACGCTTAAACTCTTTTGGGTTAATTTGATTTTCACCAATCCCCCATTTGCCGTATATTTAAGTGCATTATCTAGCAGATTATCTATCACTCTAATAATATGACTGCGATTCGCTTCTAGTAAGCTTTTTGCGTCTTGCAATTCAATTTTCTTTGCGATTTGAATATTTTTTTTCTTGAAAAAATCTTGAAAATATGCGATGCGTTCGTCTATTAATTGCGACATTTCAATCATTTCAAGCTTTAATTCCCTTGCCTCATCAAAATTATAAAATAACAAATCCTGATAGATTCTCCCCAATGTTTGCGCCGCAAACTTAATGCGTTCAAACTTTTGATATTGTGAGGGCGTCAATTCATTAGGTTTAATTCTTTCAATACTCATCAAAATCACACTCAAAGGTGTATTAATCTCATGCGTAGAATCCTTAATAAACGCGTCCAAAGATTGGATTTTTTTGCGCAAAGGCTTCAAGCTAAGCAATACCAAAAAATATCCTATCACGCTCATCGCAATTAATACTAGCAAAAAGATTCCAAACATCAGCCCCAAAAGCCTATAAATCTCTATTTTGATTCCATTAGAGAAAAGCACTAAATAAAACTTTTTTGTTTGTGGGTTAAATTGATGAAGATTTTGAATCTCTTTTTCTTTCATTCTCTGATGAAACAAATACCAAAATCTCCCCCCTACCCTTTGCGTGATGAGATAGATTTTGTCCTCTACAACAACAATTCTGCCGTGATGATTACTCTTTATTAAATCTAAATCGTTTGTATGCCAAATTGCTTGAACTTCCTCTTCGCTTTTTTCTCGGGATAAAGAACTAAAAACCACTTCTCCCTTATGCGTTACAACCATAAAAGGAATCTGAAATTCCTTTGCGATTCTATGCAGCAAATCTTGCATATTTCCCGTATCCACTTGCAATCTCTCATAAAAATTAATTGCCAAAGTATGCGCATTTTCGCGCAATACAATCGCCTTAGATTCCAAAATCGCAACCTTTTCTTTCTGATACCAACCATAAAAAACAATGCTTAAAAAAACAAAACTTGTAGAGATATAAAGTGCCAAAATCTTTAATGCTGTTTTCCTTGCTTCCATTATTCTCTCATATTGCTAGGTTGGTAACAATATCCCTCACCGCGCCTTGTGAGAATATTATCTTTGCCAATGATTCTACGCAGATTCTTAATATACACACGCAAACTTAGCTCACTTGGCTCTTTGTCATAATTCCAAAGTGCAGAATAAATTTGTTCCAAACCCACAAAATGCCCCTCATTTTGCAACAAAATCTTTAACAATTCTCTTTCTTTGGTGGGGAGATTAACGATGTTTCCTTGATAATACAAAATCTCCTCCGCACAATCAAAACAATATCCATTACCAAATTCAAAAATATCTAACTTTTTACAATGTTTTAATTGTGCTTCCATTCTAAGGAGTAACTCAGAAAGCTCAAAAGGCTTACGCAAATAATCATCACAGCCGCTTTTGAAACCAACTTCAAGCTCCTTAAGAGAATTAAGAGCAGTGATAAAAATTGCCGGAATCTCTTTGCCGCTTTTACGAATAGAGCGCAAAGCTTCAAATCCATTTTGTCCAGAAACCATCACATCAAGCAATAAAATATCAAAATGTTCTTCATAGACCTTGTCCATAGCCTCTGTGCCATCACTACAGCACACCACTGCGTATCCCTCTTCCTCTAAGCATTCCGCGATAATTTCTTGCAACACCATATCATCTTCAAGCAGTAAAACTTTTGCTTTCATTTCTATCCTTTTATTTCAAGGGATTATACCACAAGCAAATGGATTCAATTCATTGAGGTTGCGATATAATTTTACTATCACATCAAAAGGGCAATGTATGGAATTAGCAAAAATATTAGAATCCTATCCTAAAAATTTAAGCAAAATCCATCGTCATCTGCCATTAACATTGGATAATAAAACTTGTGTTTATGGTGCTAAGGGCATTGGAAAGACAGAAATTATCCTTAACCATTATGCTAAAGCAGAATTTAGCTCGTCCAAAAAAATGTATCTAAACCTTAATGATTCTCATCTTAACCAATGTAAAATTTCAGAATCTCTTCTAGATTTTCTCCAAAAAGAAACTATTGATATTTTTATCTTAGACCATTTCAGCCCCTCTCTTTTTTCTCCTACTCTTTTAGATTCCATTCCCACACCCCAAATCACAATCATTTCGCAATCCCCTTTGACAAATCTCAATTACAATCTTGTAGAGATTCCACCCATCACCTTTCAAGAATTTACAAAGATTCACAAAACTCCTATTGATGAAAGTTTAAATTCTTATTTAAAATTTGGAAATCTACTAGAAGCGGAATATCTTAACGAATACAAAAAGGGAGAATTTCTAAAAATACTCGCGGGAGATTCTATTAATTTTTGGATTTTGCAAAATCTCATTCTACATTTAGGACAAAAAGCTTCCATTCATCAAATTTTTACCAAACTTAAAAAAGAAGGAAAATTGTCTAAAGATAGATTTTATGAATATTGTAAAATCTTAAATGAAAGCAAAATACTATTTTGGCTTACCAAGTTTGAGCACGAATCTGCGCCCAAAAAATTATATTTTTGGGATTTCACATTGAAAAATACGATTTCCTATGAGCGCAATTTTGCATTATTGTTTGAAAATATGGTTTTTTTAGAGCTACTTTATCATTTCAAAGAGGAAATATTTTATACAGATAAATTAGACTTCTATCTGCCTAATTTATCACTTGGGATTCTTTGTATGCCTTTTGTTCAACACCATATTTTGGAATCTCGTTTGCACAAAATTACCAAAGAACGTGAATTTTGCGATTCTTTCTTAATCCTATCGCTTAACCATAAAGAATCAGGCGAAAACCTAGGCACACCCTATCAAGTCTTACCTTTTAAAGATTTTGCCCTGCAAGATTCCTTGCCTAAATTTTTCTAATTGGATATTTGTGGCGCAGAAAGAAATAAGCCAAAAAGGGCTTACGAAAGGTTAGATAAGACTATTTTAGCATAAATCTTCGTAGGGCGTCCTCTACTTCTACCGGATTTGACTTTGAAATAAACTCATCTGCATTGAGTGAGCGCGCCATATCTTCGTTGCTACTTCCACTCATGGAGGAATTTACAACCACAGGAATCTTGGAAGTCAATGGATTTGCTTTGATTTGTTTAATGACTTCAAATCCACTTGCTTCTGGCATTTCTAAGTCTGTGATGATAATTCCAATTTTAGAAACATCTGTCCCTTCGGTAAAAACATAATCAAGCAATTTCTGCCCATTGACAAAAGATTTATACGCAACGCCAATTTTCTTAAGAATATTTTGCATTGTCTTAATAACACTTGGTGAATCATCTGCGAGTAAAACTTCTTTGTTTGTGATGATTTGTTTAATCTTATTCATCTCATCATTCTTTTCGGTTTCAATCCACGGGAATACATCTACAAGCATTTTTTCAATATCTACCACTTGCACTAAGCGTCCATCAAAATAACGCGTCCTACTGACTAACTTGCTATTTAAACCAGAATTTCCAATCCCTGCACTCTGTTCAATTTCTGTCCATTTTTTGTTTAAAATTCTATCTGCTTCGTAGATTCTAACTCCTACCGTCCATTTAGAAAACTCGCAAATCATAATCACTTCATCATCACCCGCAGTGCGTCTAATCGCATAGGGTTCAAGATTTTTTGATTTATCCCTTGAATCATAATAAAACCATTTACGCAAATCAATCAAAGGAATCGTAAGCTCACGAATCGTAATCAATCCCTCTACTAAGGAACTTCCCTCGTGAGAGACCACCGTAATTTCCCCACGATATTTGACAACTTCACGAATCTTAAATACATTCACCGCATACAAATCTTTATCTTTTTCAAGCCGAAAGCATAGGAGCTGCAATTCGTTGTTTCTGTGCAGATTGGTTATTTGATCAACATTGGACAAATTTGACATTTCCAAAACCTTAAATTTAAAAATTTCCGCTATTATAACATAAAGCAGATAAAAGTTTTAGATACTTTTGTAATATTCTCTAAAGGATTCACATTTTTCAAATAATTCTGCTTGCGTTCCATTGGCGATAATCTTTCCATTTTTGAAAAAATAAATTTTTTGCGCTAGAGAAACCGTAGAAAATCTATGTGCAATGATAATCACAATTCTATCCTCTAATAATCCTCTCAAGGCTTCCCTAAACTCTTCTTCCGTTTTGTTATCTAGTGCGCTCGTGGCTTCATCTAGGATAAGAATTTCTGGGTTTTTATAAAGTGCGCGTGCAATTGCGATTCTTTGACGTTGTCCGCCACTTAAATTTGCACCAAACTCATTTAAGATTGTATGGATTCCATCGGGCAAGGATTCTACATATTCCAAAATCCTTGCTTGCTCCAAAGCAAGTTTGACTTTTTCTTCTTCAATTTCACTCCCATAAGCAATATTTTGCGCAATGCTATCATTAAAGATAAAAATCCTTTGTGTTACAATTGCTATTTTAGCACGCAAACTTGCTTGTGTAAAATCTTGAATATTTGCATCATTAATACAAATCTCTCCAGAGTTTGGCTCATAAAGTCGCAAAAGCAAATTCACAAGCGAACTTTTTCCTCCACCGCTGCTTCCGACTAATGCAATGCTTTCTCCTCGTTTGACTTCCAAATTAATATTATGCAAGGCTTGTTTCTCTTGATAAAACAAATCCACATCTTTAAACGCAATCTTTTGTATTTGTGTTGTAAGCTCCTTTGTGCCATCTTGAATTCTTGCGCGACGATTCAACATTTCAAGAATCCTATCACTCGCAGCAAAGGCAATTTGAAATTTACCATAAAGATTATTTAAAGCCTTAAAAGGAGTATAAAGCATAAAAAGCGCCGTAACAAAAGAAAAAAACGCCCCTGTGGAAATCTCATCCTCAATGACTTTATGCCCACCAATTACAATGACAACTGCAATCGCAATCGCGCCTAAAGTCTCCATTAAAGGGGAAGTGAGTTCAGAGACTTTCACGGTTTTCATTGAAATTTTAAACCATTCTTTATTGTAATTTGCAAACTGCTGACATTCCATTTTTTCACCTGCGCTTGCCTTGATAAGCTCCATATTATTAAAAATCTCAATCAATTTAGAGGACAAATCTGCACTTTTTTCTTGCAATTTTTTAGAGTTTTTTCGCATACTTTTTGCGATTCGTGATATAGGATAAAGAGCCAAAGGCATTACGACAAGACCATAAAACGCCAATTCCGGACTTTGATAAATCACCACCCCAACCAATCCAAGAATAGTTAGCCCGTGCTTAACACCCTCCACTAGATAGCTTGAAATCGCATTTTGTATTGCACTAACATCATTCATAACGCGTGAGATTAACTCTCCTTTGCGATAGCGATTAAAAAAATCCATTTCAAAAGTCAAAATTTTTTCTAAAAGAGTCTCTTTTAGCTGACGCACGATGTTTTGCCCTACGAAATTCATATAATAGCTTTGAATCCACGCTCCAGCACCTTTGGCAAAATACGCCAACACAACCAAAAAAGGTAGAATCTGAAGCATTGTCGTGTCTTTTTTGATAAAAATATCGTCTAATACAGGCTTCACAAGATAAGCACTTGCAGCACTTGCGCCTGCGACTAAAATCGTGCCAACAATAGAATAAAATAAATATAATTTATAGTCTTTAACATAAGGTAAAAAATATCTAAAAAATCGTTTCAAATGAAGATTCCTTTCAATAGATTTTCAATTCATACTAAAAAATAATCGTGTCGTGATTAACTTTTGGTTGATATTTAATCGGCGATTCATCAGTATAATAAACTCTCTCTCCCTCTACAATCTGACTTTGCACACCTTGTGGAATCATAAATTTGCGTTCCAATCCGGGGTCAATTTCTAAGATTTTGTCAAAGAAATAAGAAAAGGCGGGTGCCGGAGCGACACCTCCCGTTTCGCTATATCCCATCGGTGTATTGTCGTCTTTGCCATACCAAACAATGGCTTCAATGCTAGGAGAAAATCCACAAAACCACGCATCTACATTATCGTTTGTCGTGCCTGTTTTACCTGCTAGCTCAATACCTTCTACTTTGGCACGCTTACCTGTGCCTTGATTAATCGCATTTCGCAAAATATCCACAATCAAAAAGCTTTGTTTGGGTTTGCTTAATTCGCGTTCCTCTCCGCTAAAATAAGCAACATCTCCTTGCATATCCACGATTCTATCAATCAACATTGGTGTGATGACTTTTCCATAGTTTGAAAACACCATAAAATTTTTTGCCATTTCAAGCGGAGAAGCTCCAAAACTCCCTAAAGAAATCGTCAAGTCTTTTGGCACATTTTCAAATCCATAATCCAAAATCTCCCGATAGATTCTATCAAATCCCACTTCCTCCACAAGATTAATCGTCGCAAGATTCAGCGATTTCGTCAAAGCAGTTTTAAGCGAAATAAAACCGCTTAGAGAACTTCCATAATTTTTTGGTTGCCATTTTTTACGCACATTACCCACCCTATATTCATAAGTGCGGGCAATATCAGGAATCTGATAATTTTGAGCCAAGCCGGAATTAATCGCACTAAGATACAAAAAGGGCTTGACACTACTGCCAATTTGTCGTTTGCTTTGTGTCGCGCGTGAAAAATTACTTTTTTGATAATCCACCCCTCCCACAAGTGCTAGAACCTTCCCTGTTTTATTCTCCAACACCACAAAAGCACCATTGAGTTTTTCCTTTAACGCCTCATCTTCTTTGTGTCGCGATAGAATCTGCTCATACCCAAAATACAATGCTTCTTGCGCAATCTCCTGATAATCCAAATCAATGTTTAAATAAATCTTATATCCGGCAGTTTTTAAATCCTCCAACCCGACTAACTGCCGTTGCACTTCATCTACCACATAAGGGGCAACATTTTTTGTCAATGTGTCGTTATAGACCTTGGGTTGCTCACTCAAAGACGAATCTAGCACTTCTTGTGAAATCCACCCCACTTCATACATTCTTTGCAAAACATTATTTGCTCTCCCCAAAGAAAAATCATAATTTTTTGTTGGGTCATAAAAACTTGGCGCACGTGGTAAAGAAACGAGCATTGCAATTTCTTTTAGCGTCAAATCCTCCATACTTTTACGAAAATATCCAAGTGCTGCGGTTTTGATTCCATAAAATCCGTGCCCAAAATAAGTATGATTCAAATAAACTTCCAAAATTTTTTCTTTGGTTAGAATTGTCTCCAAACGCAAGGCTAAAAGAAATTCTTTTATTTTACGCTCAATTGTTTTTTCACGCGTCAAGGCAAGATTCTTGATAAGTTGCTGCGTGATTGTGCTTCCGCCCTCTGCATAGCGCGCATTTTTAATATTTTTAAGCATTGCACGAATGATTGCGTCAATATTCACGCCGGGGTGTTCAAAGAACAAAGTGTCCTCAATTGCCAAAAGAGCCTCCACAATGCGTGGCGGAATCTCCTCGAAAGTCGCATAAAATCTAAATTCTTTGTCAAAAAGATTCGCAACCAATCGCTCTTGTCTATCAAAAATTTGCGTGGCAATGGGTGGCTGATAATTGATAATCTTGTCTGTATCGTTACGAATTTCAGAATAAATTTGTATCACAAAAACCGCTATTCCGATTCCAAAAACAATCCCAAGAACAGCTAAGATTCTTAAAAAAACTTTTACAAAACGCATAAAAAACCTAAATCAAAAATAATAAAGTATTAATTTTAGCATAGAAAATCTAAAGGTGAGTTTTAAGAGATAAGATTCTATTATTAGGGTTTGATTTATTGAGTTGTGAGGTATGTGGAATTGCGAGATTCTATGAAAATAGAATCTCGGCAG
>NZ_CATKCB010000135.1:0-4951 GCF_949747025.1 Helicobacter sp. UBA3407
AAAGGAATCGCAAAATCAAATTCCAAAAGTTGCGCAAAAAGATTGAAGTTTTCCAAAAAGAAATCAGCATATTTAAAGAATCCTAAAAATGCGAGATTGAATAGAATGCCAAGAATAAGGTAAGGCTTAGGATTCTTAAAAATCTGCTTGGGAGTAGAACTAAAAGTGCAATTAGGATTAAAAGGAGAGGATTCTAAATAAAGGCTATTTTGCCCCCCCCCCGCTCAAGTTTAAAGAGGAAGAAAGCAAGAATTTGTTTGCATTAAGGATTATTTTTCCAATCAAAAAATTTACTCCAATGCTTCCAAGCAATAAAACAAGATAAGAGGGATTCCAAAAGCCATAGAAGAATAAGCTTCCTAAGATTAAAAAGACTTTGGCAAGAAAATCTTGCTGATAGAATCTTAAAGCATAGAATCCTAAAAGCATTAAGGGTAAAAAGGCAAAGAGAAAGACAAAGGAAGTAAAGACCATATTATCCCCTTAGTGCTTCTAATTCTTTTGTGATTTTAGCGAGCTTTTGTCTTTGCTCCTCTAGGGCTTGCTGATTTGTTTCTAGCACATTTTTAGGCGCATTGGCTAAGAATTTTTCATTTTTGAGCATTCCTTCTAGTTTGTCAATCTCTTTTTGTGTTTTTTGCGCTTGCTTACTTAGTCTTGCGATGATAGGGGCTAAATCAATTTCTGCTGTGGGCAAATAAGTTTCTAGCTTTTCTGTAATATCTACTATACAATTTGGAATCTTAGCCTCAACAATCTCTAAGGATTCCACTTTGGCTAGCTTGCAAACATAGCGCACAAAAAGCTCACGCATAGATTCTGGAATCCTAGCATTCACATAGGCTTTTGCTATTTTTTGATTTGCTAAATCAATCGTTGCCTTTGCCCGCCGAATAGAAACAATAGAATCCAAAATCAGCTCAAAAGTAGCGAAATTTTCTGTGTCTTGATAGGCAAAATTTGGATATTCTTGCACCATTATAGAGCCACTTTGCTCTAATGTGCTACCATCTAGCTTATGCCACAAATAATCGCTAATAAAGGGCATAAAGGGATGCAAAAGCTTCATTGCTTCTTTAAAAATCGCACCAAGTTCTACAATAGAATCCTTATCTGCCTTGTTCAGTTCAATCCCCCAATCGCAAAACTCTCCCCACAAAAAGCGATAAAGCGTGCTTGCGCCATCGTTAAAGCGATAGGATTCCAAATATCCGCGCACTTCGGTGATATTTTGGCTTAAAAGCTGTGCCAAATACTTACCAAGAGGTGTTTTAATTCCTTTTAACTCACTTAGATTTGGGAATTTCTTTTCATTCAAAAGCAAAAAGTTACACGCATTATAAAGCTTATTTGTGAAGTTTTTGCTAATTTCTAGCTGATTTGGCACGAGCTTTACATCGCGTCCTTGCGCACAAAGAATCGCAAGAGTGAAGCGCAACACATCGGCACTATATTCCTCAATTTTTTCTAAAGGATCTACAATGTTTCCCTTAGACTTACTCATTTTATTGCCAAACTCATCTCGGACAAGTGCGTGCAGATAAATATCGGGATAAGGGAGTTTAGATAAAAAGTGTTCTCCCATCATCAACATTCTAGCAACCCAAAAAAACAAAATATCAAAGCCTGTAATCAACAAGGAGTTAGGATAAAACTCCTCTAAATCCGTTGTTTGCCATACCTCACCCTCACCCCATTTACCATTGCCAAAACCAAGCGTTGAAAAGGGCCAAAGCGCAGAACTAAACCAAGTATCTAGCACATCAGAATCTTGCCTTACTGCCTCACTTCCACAATGCTTGCAAACCTTTGGAGATTCCACACTTGCAAACTGCCCTCCACAAGAATCACAATAAAATACAGGAATCCGATGTCCCCACCAAAGTTGGCGCGAAATACACCAATCCCTAAGCTCCCGCATCCACGCATTATAATTATTTTTCCATTGCGCAGGGAAAAAATTGCTCTCATTTGCATTGATTTTAGCAATTGCTTTTTGTGCCGCCTCTTTTTTCAAAAACCACTGCTTAGAAATATAAGGTTCTACAATGTTTCCGCAACGATAACAATGCCCTGTCTTGTTTTGGTAATCCTCAATTTTTTCTACAAAGCCTAGTGATTCTAGCCTCTTTATAATTTGCTCTCGTGCTTCTAGTCGTTCAATTCCTGCAAATTCTCCTGCATTTTCATTAAGAATTCCATACTTGTCAAACACTACAATCTGCTCTAAGTTATGTCGCTTGCCCACTTCATAATCGTTTGTATCGTGTGCGGGTGTTACCTTTACCGCACCTGTCCCAAACTCCATATCTACATGCGAATCTGCAATGATTGGAATCTCGCGATTCAAAAGCGGCAAAATCACTTTTTTACCTACAAGATGAGAAAACCTAGAATCACTAGGATTTACCATTACCGCACTATCACCAAAGTAAGTTTCTGGACGCGTGGTAGCCACCACAACACAGTCTTTAGAGTCTTTTAGAAAATAGCGCAAATAGTAAAGTTTTCCCTTGTTTTCTTTATATTCTACTTCCACATCAGAAAGCGCACCATCGTGGGTACACCAATTCACCATATATTTGCCTTGAATAATCAATCCCTCATCATAAAGCTTAACAAAAGCCTCTTTCACTGCATTTTGCAATCCCGTATCCATAGTAAATCGCGCCCTACTCCAAGCGGGAGAGCTGCCGAGTTTGCGCATTTGATTTAGAATCATTCCGCCGCTTTTTTCCTTCCATTCCCACACTTTTTGGATAAATTTCTCGCGCCCTAACTCCTCTTTCTTGATTCCTTGCGCAAGAAGTTGCTTTTCTACAACATTTTGCGTTGCAATTCCTGCGTGGTCAAGTCCGGGCTGCCAAAGCGTCTTAAACCCGTCCATTCGTTTATAACGCACAATAATATCTATTAAGGTATGATTGAGTGCGTGTCCGATATGCAAACTGCCTGTAACATTAGGAGGTGGAAGCATAATGCAAAATCTCTTGCCTGCCTTTTGGATTCCTTGATTTCCATTGATTTCAAAATAACCCGCCTCCTCACAAAATTTATAATAAGCAGATTCTACTTCTTTGGGTTGGTAGGTATTTTGCGCTTTGGAGTTTTGCTCTTCTTGTGGATTTTTCCCTGAATCGTTTTGCATAAAAGCCCTTTTGTGCATAGCAAAATAAAATTGGAATAGTTTTTGCTAGCTTTTGATTTGAATTTAGAATTTTACCAATAAAAATTTAAATTTCTTTATTTTTCATTTTAAAAATGCTTAAAAATGGATTTAGAGCTAAAATTATGGTAAAATGCGGAATTACATCAAAAAAGGAGTTCATGATGAAAGGTGAAAAATTTCATATAAAATCCCCAATTTTAGGGTTTGATAATGTCAGCGAAGTAGAATTTGCAGAAGTAGATGACGGAGCATTAGGATTTTTATCCTTACGAGGGCAAGATGTAGAATTGTTGCTGATTAATCCTTACAAAGTGCGTGAGTATTCCTTTGAAGTGCCTGTTGCGATTCAAACTTTGCTTGATATTCACAAAAACTCAAAGGTAAAAGTATTTTGTGTCTTTGTGCGTGAAAAAGAATCTGAAATTCGTATCAATTTCTTAGCGCCTATTATTTTAAATGACGACAACAAAACTTTAGCACAAGTCGTTTTAAATGCCAAAGAATATCCAAATTTTGGTGTAGCAGAATCTATCAAAAACTATATTAAAGAATAGTCGGGTTGTCCCTCTCAACCCTCAATGCCCAGCAAAAGGAAGCTTCAGAAGCTCCTTGTGGGCATAATCTCATCATTGCCTCTGCAGGTACAGGCAAAACCTCTACTATTGTAGGTAGAATCTCTCATTTATTGCAAAACGGAATCACTCCAAACGAAATCTTATTGCTAACCTTTACCAACAAAGCCGCTCAAGAAATGTTAGCGCGCCTTGCGATGAAGTTTGATAGCAAGATTATCCAGCAAATTGAAGCTGGCACTTTTCACGCGGTGGCTTATCGGTATTTAAAGTCAAAAGAATCCGTCATCTTAAAACAACCAAAAGAATTGAAAGTTTTATTTAAAAGCCTCTATGACAAACGCATTTTTTTAAATGCTTCTTGCGTTTCTCCCTATGGAGCAAACTATCTGTATGATTTATTTTCTCTTTATTTTAATGCAACCATTAATGAGGATTTCAAATCTTGGCTAGAGCGCAAAAACTCCGAGCAGCTCCAATATGTAGAAATCTACTTAGATGTTTGGGAAGAATTTAAAGCACTCAAAAACGAATATCATTATGTAGATTATAACGACTTATTGCTCCACTACAAAAATGCGATAGAAAAGTCTCAATCTCCTTACAAAGAAGTCCTTGTAGATGAATACCAAGATACGAATCCCTTGCAAGATTCTATCCTCCAAGCCCTTAATCCTCCCTCTATCTTTTGTGTGGGGGATTATGACCAGAGTATTTATGCTTTCAATGGCGCAGACATTAGCATTATAGGAAGTTTCAAGGAAAGATACAAAGACGGCAGAATTTTCAGTTTAACTAAAAACTATCGCTCCACTGAACCGATTTTAAATCTTGCCAATCGCGTGATTGAAAAAAATCCTCGCATTTATCCCAAAAAACTAGAAGTCGTCAAAATGCAAAACTTTGGAACACCTACTTTATTAGTTTATGAGGAATTATTCGCGCAATATAGCGGAATCGCAAACAAAATTAAACTTTCCAATCGTCCCTTTAGTGAAATTGCGGTGATTTTTCGCAACAATTCTAGCGCGGATGGCATTGAAGCTTGCCTGCGTGAAATCGGAATCCCCTCCAAACGCAAGGGAAGTGTGAGTTTTTTTGATTCCAAAGAAATCGTTTATATGCTCAATCTTTGCTCCCTACTCTTTAACGCTAAGGATATGATGTCCTTTATCCACGTTTTAGCCCAAGCAAAAGGAATCGGAAATGC
>NZ_CATKCB010000136.1:0-13854 GCF_949747025.1 Helicobacter sp. UBA3407
GGATTTGACTGCACAAAGGCAAGAAGTGCGAGTGAAAAGAGCATTTGTTCTAATCCTGCACTAGCTAACCAAGATAGAGAGAATAATACATTGTATTTTGGCACGAGGGGATGGATAGAGGGGATGGATTTAAGTGATTTTACATTGCCTCATAGTGAGGAATATATTGATATTTCTAAGCTTGACTCAAACCTACTCATTGCCTTGCAACAAAAATTAGATAAACAAAAGGGTTTAATGATAAAAAAACTCCTAAATATTCAAAGAAATTGCTTGAAAAAGCGAGAATCTTGCAAAGGAAATGAAGAATGTATTAATCAAGTGATGTATGAACAATTTATAGATTTAGGCGGCTATTCACAAGAATTCTTTTATAATGAAATCAATGAGGCTTTATGGGAAGTATTCTAATCTCCCGCACACTAATAAGATTCTATTGTTTCAATCTTTAAGGCGCAAAGGATTACTCTTTATCTCTTTTGATATTGGCATTTTGCACATAACCTACAAATCGTCTCATACTGCCATCTTCCTTGTAATTTTCCAAAAACCAAATTTTTGTGAAACCATAATGAGAATTTTTAGCCATTAAAACAATCGTCGCCTTATCATTTAAAATTGCGGTGTGAAGCACATTAGAGTTTAGACTAGGTTTCTCATAGATTTTTACCGCTCCTGTAGAACTAACAAACTCCATATGCACGCGTTGGGGAGTTTTAATAGTAGAATCGTCCTCATCATCTATAATGGCTTGTAGGTTACGTATCTGTTCATTATTTCTGATAAAAAGACAATAGGTTAGTGAGTCAGGCTTTTCTTGTTGATTACATACAAGATTACGTTCTTTTATCCATTCTAACTGCTCTTTTTTGAGCTTTTGCTTATCGCTTTTACTCCACGCAAAATCATAAATATAGTTATACATTTGATTAAGAATATAATCACCTCTTATAGTTACAAAACTATTGCAAATACCTTTTTCTGTCTTACTTAGCCCACTCTTAGCACAATTAAAGCTCGCATTAAGAGGCGGATAAAACCCACTCAAAGTTCCTTGTGGCATATCTCCAATTTGACTTAAAGCCTCTTGCGGTGTATATTGATTTTTATTTTTCAAATAACAGACTTTAGAATCCAACAAGGTAGAAGAAGTAAAAGTAATGCCTTTTTCATTTTTAATAAGACTAAAATCTGCCTTTTGGCGACAAGATTCTTTGTCCTTCCCTTGAAATTCAGAACACATTCTCTCAAAATAAGATTCATTCGGTTTAGCTTGATGCGCAGAAACAAGAATCTCTATCCCCTCAAATGTAACTTCATTGCAATTTATGGATTCTCTTTTTGTATAAGCAGGATTTGTCTTTTTGGTAGTGATATGATTAAGTATGCAAGTGCCCTTACTACTATCACAATCATAAATGCTTAAAGCATTTTCTGCATAACATACACCCTCTAAAGGGTCGCATTGATTCAGCTCACCCCATACTCCCTCCCACTCACTCCTTTTGTTAAAATTTATCGTATCTTTACTAATATATTCACGCAATTCAGGTTCGTCTGCTATTTCACAGCACTCATTATGTGTAGCATATAGTTTTGCACCTACGCATAACAATACAAAACCCAACAAAAAAGTAAAGCTGCCGATAGATTTCCCCACTTGCATACCTCATTTTTTAAAATTAATTTTAGATTATACAACAAATTGCGGATATTTGAAATTTCCTCACTCTTTACACCCAAAAAATACAAGAAAAATACAATCCCACAATAGCACAAAACAGCACAACTGCACTAAAACAAAAGGCAAGTGCCAAATATCTAAAAATCGGAATCAAGATTCCATACCGCCTTAAGCTTACAAGCCATAACAGCGTGGCAAGCGAGCCAATGGGCGTGAATTTAGAGCCGATATTGCAACCAAGCAAATGCGCAAAGACCAAAGCCAAATCACCCACTTCTTTTAAAGCCAAATCTCCAAGCATTACCATAGGTAAATTATTAATAATACTGCTTCCAAATGCGCTTAAAAACCCAATGCTAAGGAGATTTAAGAATCTTTCTAACTCCATAATCTTCACAATTCCAATTTGCAGAATCTCCAACAATCCCGCATTTTTAAGCCCAAAAACCACAACAAACAGCCCGAGACTAAAAACTACCACACTAAAAGGCGATTCTTTAAGAAGCTGAAGCGGTGCGATTCTACCTAGTTTTATTCCATAACCCACTGCCAAAATTGCACAAAATCCGACAAAAAAACAAAGTGGAATCTCAAAATACGCTCCAATCGCCGCACAAATTGGCAAAAGAGCAAGCAAGACAAAACAAAAACAAATTCCAAATTTACTCAAAGATTCTTGCTTGAAATGGCTTGTTAGCACTAGTTTTTGGGGCAATTTTAACCCCAACAAATACCAAAAAACCAAAAGAGAAGCGAGGATTGCAAACACTTGCGGCAAAGCCATAAAGCGCAGAAACTCTGCAAAAGGAATCGCAAAAAAGGACGCAGTAAGGATATTTGTAAGATTTGAAAGCACAAAAAGATTGGAAGCAAAATCACTGATAAATCCCATAAAAAGCAAAAAAATAATTAAAGGCGCATAAAAATTTCCTCTTTTATGTGGGAAAAGCGCAAACATAAGAGGTGTAAGCACTAAAATTGCTCCATCATTTGCTAAAAATATTGCCAAAAATGCCCCAAAAAGAATTAAAAAGATAAATAGTTTCCAACTTTTGCAATAAAAGATTCTGCCCTTATCACTAGACTCTCTATTCTCTCCAGTAAAGCATAGAATCTTATAGGCTAAAAAGTCAAAAAACAAAATACGCTCTAGCGCAAGCGTCAAAACAATCAGCCCCACCAAAACCAATGTAGAATCCCAAACCATTATCCATACAAACCACACATCACGCAAATTTACGATTCCAAACGCCAAAGCAAACAATGCTCCAAATACGCTTACTAGCCATATCGGAATCCCAAAAGGACGCAAATAAATCACAAGCATAACACCTGCAAATAAAAAATATGCTATCAAATCTCAATCCAAAAATAAATTTTACTCATCATACAATCCCCAAAGATTAGGGTTTGTTTTGATTTTGTGTGCAAGATTCACAGGAGTAATTTGCAAAACATTTTCTAATGCCAAAGTAGGAATCTCTTGAGTTTTGGTAAAAACAATAGAATCGCGCACGCACTTTTGCTGCAATTTATAAGCATAAAATCCAGCAAGAAACGCGGAATACAGCATACTTGAATGATGACTATAAGTCGTGATAATAACATTTTCTGCACTGATTTTATAAAGTATCTTGAAATATTCGTAAGTCCATAAGTTGCGATTCTTTACAGGGCTAAATGGGTCTTGAAAAATGCAATGAAAGGGAATCTTAAGACGATTGGGAAGTAAAAAACTCTTTAAAATCTCCCTTGCCTCGCCCAAATGCAAAATAATCTCAAGATTTTGCCTTTTGTAATAATGCGTAGTTACTAGGGATTCTAAGATGGCTCGCTCGGATTCTAGCTCCTGTGGATAAGGGTGCTTTAAAAGTTTTGGTAAAAGGGCAGAATCCAATTCAGGAGAGTGAATCACAATCTTACCCTCAAATCCCTGCAAACGCGCCATTAAACTTAAGCAAAGAGTATTAAATCCAAGCCCAAAGCACATATCAAGCACATTCAAAATCGGCTCTTTTGCACACAAAAAGAGTGCAGGTAAAATATGTTTATGCAAAGTCTCTTGCAATGCGCCATCTTTGGCATTATGGTAAGATTCATCAAATTGTGCATTATAAAGCGTTATGCTTGAATCTCCTGTGAAAATCTGCATATTTTACTTCTTTAAAGTGTAAATTAACACATAATTTTATATAATTTAAACTTTTACAAAATTTATTATTTGCAAAAATGCCATTCCAAAAATATGGAATCGCGAAACTATTTTTCAGTCTTAAGGAAATCAAATGGGATTTGCAGATTTTTTCAAAAACTTTAAAAAAGAAGATAGGGCTGTGCCACAAGAAGCCCCAAGTCATTGGGTAAAATGCCCAAGTTGCAATGCGTTAATGTATTACAAAGAAATCATTGCCCAACACCACACCTGCCCTAAATGCAATTTCCATATGCGCATTGGCTTAGAAGATAGAATCGCGCTAATGTGCGATGAAGGAAGTTTTGTAGAGTTTGACAAAGATTTAGCACCCAATGACCCCTTAGATTTCGTGGATAAAAAAAGCTATAAAAAACGGATAGAAGAATACACCAAAAAATGCGGGCGTCCAAGCGCGATTCTTAGCGGAGAATGCACAATTGATGGCATTAATGCACAAATTGTTCTGTTTGATTTTAATTTTATGGGAGGCTCATTTGCTTCGGTGGAAGGTGAAAAAATCGTGCGTGCAATTCATCGTGCAATAGAAAAAAAGCAAGGTTTAGTGATTGTTAGCGCAAGTGGCGGGGCGAGAATGCAAGAATCTACTTATTCGCTTATGCAAATGGCAAAAACTTCTGCGGCACTCAATGTGTTAAGTGAGGCGCGTTTGCCTTTTATTTCTGTATTAAGCGACCCCACAATGGGGGGCGTAAGTGCCTCATTTGCCTTTTTGGGCGATTTGATAATGGCAGAACCCGGAGCGATGATAGGTTTTGCTGGTGCAAGAGTTATCAAGCAAACAATTGGCACAGATTTACCACAAGGATTCCAAACAGCAGAATTTCTGCTAGAGCACGGACTTATTGATATGATTGTGCAGCGCAAAGAAATGAAACAAACAATTGCCCAAGCATTGAAATACCTTAAAGTGGAATCTTAAATGATACAAAGCCTCCGATTCTCTCTTCAAAACTCATCGTTTTTAAAAGATTCTCAATCCAAAAATAAGAATCCTTTAAGCTTATGATTAAAATAATTGTTTATTATATTGCCAAAAGTCAAAAGGATTTGAGTGACCAATTATGCGAAGAATTTGCAACACTATGCGGACAATTTGGTGCAAAATTAGAATTTATTAATTTGTTTTGCAAAGCCATTAGCTTGAGCCAAAAACAAGAAGCAGAGGAAGCGCAAAAATCCTACACAAAGGAATTTCTTAAAACCTTTAAACCCAATCAATACAGAATCGCCCTTAGTCCAAATGCCAAAATGCTAGATTCTTTTGAGTTTTCAAAAACTCTGCAAAACCAAAGTCATCTTGCATTTTTCATTGGAGGTGCGTATGGATTAGAAAAAAGCTTTATTCAATCTTGCCATATGCAGCTTTCACTCTCACCCCTTACCTTTAGCCATAAAGTTGCTAAAGTCGTGCTAAGTGAGCAGATTTATCGTGCATTTTGTATCATCTATAATCATCCATATCACAAATGACAGGAGAAAAAATGCGTCAAAGTGAATTAAACAACTTAAAAACTTATTTATTAGATAGGAAAAAAGCAATTTTGGATAACAATTCCATACACAAACAAACAATGGAACATATTCAAAACAACCATATCAACGAGGCAGATTATGCAGCAATGCAGATTAGAAATGCGCTAGATAGCTCTATCTCGCAAAGGCATCTTTTGGAACTAGAATACATTGAACAAGCATTAGAAAAAATTGAAAAAGACATCTATGGAATCTGTGAAATGTGTGATGAAGAAATCGGAATCCAACGTTTAAAAGCAAAACCACATGCAAAATATTGTATAGTATGCCGAAAAATTATTGAAAAAGATTCAAAGGAAAAGGACCAAAAATGAAATTCAAATATTACATTGGGGCATTATTCGTATTCATCGTTCTTTTAGGGCTTTATGTTTATAGTCTTAGTGGTGCAAGCTTTACCTTTATGATTCCATTTAGCACACAGAGCATTACACTTCCTGTTGCAATATGGTTTGTTGTTCCTGTTATCGTGTTTTTTATCATCGTCATATTTTTAGAAATTGGCGGTTCTTATCGTATGTGGCGCAAACGCACAAAATACAAACACGACTATAAAATACTTTTAGAACAAATAGAAAACCAACTTCTTAGCAAAGATGTTCCACTCAAACAACCTACAATGAATCGCTATAAAAGCCTTTCTATTTTATTAGGAAATCTAACCTTAGACATCAAAGAGGGAATTGCTCTTAAAAGTGGCGAAACAAGATTAGACGAACTCATTGAGCTTCTTGGCGACTTAAAAAGAGGTGAATATGTCAATCTTAAAAAATTCAACCCTGGAGAAAAATCTCCTTTTATGAATCAAAATATACTTAATCAAATCCATAGTGATGAAAAATTTGCCACAGAGGTATTAAAAAAATCAAGTTATGATGAAGAATCTAAACGCGAGGCTTTCAAAAAACTACTCAATTGTGGAGAGACAAAAACAATCAAGCAATTTATTGGCGAAATCAAATTCAACAAAGATCTTGCAAATGAAATGTTAGGAATGTGTTATGCAAACAAAATCAACTTCAGCAATGATGAAATTGCCAAGCTTTGCACAGAAGTAAAATACAGCAAAGAAGACTATTTGCACTTGGCTCAAAAACTAAAAGAATGTTACGAGCCTGCGGCTTGGGTTAGCTTATTTGAAAATCTCGCAAACCAAGATGAGCTAGCAGAAATTGCATATTTTTATGTGCTTTTGGAGCTAGAAATGATTGATGAAGCCAAAGAACGTCTAAATACATACCCTCAAAACGAACTTTTAAAAGTGCGTGCATATTTGGATTTGAAAGATTCAGGTAAAAAATATCCTTTAGAATTGTTTTTACTTGATTAAATCCTCTTGTCCTTGCATATATTTTGCTGTTACGATTCCACTTATGGAATCGTAACAATCTGCTAATCTTTATTGTAAGATTCTATGCAATAGAAAATTGTCATTGTAAGACTTCGTTGAAATGGAATCTCAAAAAGGATTTAAAGCAAGATTTTACACTGCAATGATAATAAAAAAATCTCTACACTAAAACAAACTTCCCGCTTCTCTGAAAGAAAACAATTCATAGGTTTTTTGCGTTGCGATTCTGCCACGTGCAGTGCGCTCTAAATATCCATTGACAAGCAAATAAGGCTCAATCACATCTTCAATCGTTCCCTCGTCCTCACTCATTGCTGCTGCAAGCGTGCTAAGTCCGATAGGGCGTCCGCGATTCTCACAAATAATCTTCAAGAATCGTAAATCTAACTCATCAAACCCATATTCATTGACACCAAGTTCATTGAGTGCATATTGCGTGCGTTCTTGCGTGATGATTGCCTCTTGTGCTACTTCTGCAAAATCCCTTACGCGCTTTAACAATCTCAATGCGATTCTAGGCGTCCCTCTTGAGCGTCTAGCAATCTCTAATGCCCCCTCATTGGAGCATTCTTTTTGCAATTTCATTGAAGCAATCCTCACGATACGCGCCAACTCCTCTTTTTCGTAAAACTGCATACGAAACTGCATTCCAAATCTATCACGCAAGGGATTGCTAATCATTCCTGCGCGCGTAGTTGCTCCTATGAGTGTAAATCGCGGCAAGTCAATTTTCACCGTTTGAGCCGCAGGTCCGCTACCGATGATGATATCTAATCTAAAATCCTCCATTGCGGGATATAAAATCTCCTCAATTGCTGGACTTAAACGATGAATCTCATCAATAAATAAAATCTCTCCCTCGCTTAAATTTGTCAAAATTGCAGCCAAATCTCCTGCTTTTTCAATCATTGGAGCAGCAGTTACTTTGATAGAAGTTTGCATTTGATTGCTGATAATATATGCCAAAGTCGTCTTGCCAAGACCCGGGGGACCAAAAAGCAAAAGGTGATCTAGCACCTCCCCGCGCATTTTTGCCGCAGTAATAAAAACCTGTAGATTTCGTTTAAGTTTTTCTTGCCCGATATAATCGTCCCAACAAGTAGGACGCAAACGTATGTCTTCCTCTTTTTCTAAGGATAGTTTTTCAATCTCTACAATGCGCTCCAAGATTCCCCCTAATAACTTTCTTGCTCACTTGGAAAATGCCCACTTTTGACATCTTCAACATATTTGCGCACACCTTGACGCAACAGCTCCGCACCTTTGAGATATTGACGCACAAATTTGGGTTTAAACTCCTCAAAAAATCCAAAAGCATCACTCCACACCAACACTTGCCCATCTACATCTACTCCGCTTCCAATACCAATAATTGGAATCTTAACGCTTTGCGTAATCTGTTTGGCAGCCTCCGCTCTTACTCCCTCTAACAAAATGCTAAACGCTCCGCTACGTTCAATATCCTGCGCAAGGTTGATGAGGGATTCTATATTTTCTTGCGTTTTACCCTGCACTTTATATCCTCCCTCACTGCGAACAAATTGTGGTTTTAAGCCAATATGCGCCATTACAGCAATTCCATTTTCAACCAACATTTTAATGCTTTTTATACCCTCAAAGCCAACCTCTAGTTTCACTGCCTGTGCTTTTGTTTCTTTATAGATGCGAATTGCAGATTGCAATGCAAGATGAGATGTCGTCGTGCTTCCAAAGGGTAAATCACAAACAATCAAACTTTTTTTTGCTCCATTACAAACTGCTTGTGTATGATAAATCATAGAATCCAAAGTGCTGCTTAAGGTATCTTGCCCACCAAAAAAACTCATCTGCAAGCTATCCCCTACCAAAATCATATCTACTTCACCATCAAAGATTTTCGCCATTAATGCATCATAGGCTGTTAGCATAGTGATTTTCTCTACGCCTTTTTTTTGTGAAATTTGCGTCGTGGTAATAGACTTTATTGCATTTTGCATACTCATTTTTATCCTTTGTGAAATCACTTATGATTTGAAACTACATTTTACAATAAAATATAATTTTTTATTCTAAAATGCTGCGAAACTCTTTTGAAAATAAAATCTTTATAAATATTTTATAGAAATTGCGTTAGAATCCCTACTTTGTTGTTTGGGGCTGACTTGAATTTCGACAAGAATTAGATAGCTCTAGCTGCATGCCGACTTGTGTTATGTCGTAAAACTAGCATATAAATATAAACGCAAACAACGCAAATTACGCTCCTGCTTACGCTAAAGTTGCGTAAGTTTAATTAGCTTTTGGAGCTGTTTTTGAACAAGGATTCTAGCGACTTTTCAAAAACATCATTTTAGCTAGATGCGCCTTGCACTACCGAATGCAAGTTTAAGTTTAGGTTGCCTTGAAGCACTATTTTTGGAAGTTTGGTGTTTTTAAGAAAGATTTAAAATCCAAATAAGCATGTATATCGGCTGTTGTTGGTCTAGTTTTTGGACTGGGGTTTGATTCCCCACAGCTCCACCAAATCTCTTCTGCGCAAGATTCTATTTCTTTTTAGTCTTTTGACACCACTTTTTATAAGCTTTAGAAACTTGACTTAATTTAATACCAACAATTTCTGGAATCTCGTAAGAATGATGTTGCAAAATTAACCTACGCAAAGTTTTAAAATCCTGTTTAAACACCTTAAAACTCAACAAAATCTCTTTTTCGTGGCAAACTTCTAATAAATTTTGACTGGTTGAATGATGCCAAAAATAATGGCTTTGAATCTCTGCTTGCTGAATACAAGGAGTAAGTTTGGACTGCAAAGCAACTTCAATCAAAACTTCGGCATTTGCCGTCGTAGTCGTCGTTTGAAGCAACATTAAACAATTTTTGTGTTCTTTTTTATTCATCTTTGACACCCATTCTCTTTTTTTTCTCCTCTAAGGATTTTTTCTTTTCCTCCTTGCGCATTCGCTCCAAATTCATCTGACGTTCTCTAGAACGTTTAAATTTCTCCAAATATTCCTGTCGCTCTGTCGGACTTTGGTAAGCAATAGGACGAATAAAAAAAATAACTAACATTAACACAAAAAAGAAAATTGCAACCTCTTGATTGGAAGTTAATTTATACCAAATCATCGCAATGCCAAGAGAAATAATAACTTTTAGCGCAATAATCATTGTTTTTCTTAGAGCATTCTAGGTAGAATCTTATGTTCTTTAAACTGCAAAGCATTACAAGATGCTGTTTCCTCAAAAAGAGCCAAAATCACTTGAGGTATAAAAAGCAATGGAATCTCTAAATCATCACGACCGCTTGCGATTTTCAACTCTACCGCATTTTGGTCCATTAATTCAAAATTGCCAATATTTGGCGTCAAAATAAAATCTACGCCACTATCTACCATTTCATAATAATCCGCTGCACCCATTTTGTAAGCCAATACTTGATTAACTTGCATCAAATACGCATAGCTCTCTTTAAAAAATGGCATGATCTTTAACCCTGTAATCTCCTCTAAACCTACAATGATTTGGGATTCTATTGCCCAAGTTTCAAGCTCCCTATCCAATATCAAAGCGCATTTAAATCCCTGCCAACATTTGGATTTTAGATGTGAATCTTTAAGTGCGTTTAGCATAATTTCTGGAGCAAAAACAAAGCAATTTTCCAAGCTTAAAATATCAATTTCTACACCACATTCTTTGATAAGAGATTCCCTTAATTCTGTTTCCTCATAAAGGGCTTTTAAAAATCTCTTAATCTCTAGTAGGCTTTGAGAATCGCAGAGAAGTATTTTGTGATTCGTTTCTTGAGCCTCCAAAAGCAAAAGAAATAGTTTTTGATAATATTTCACCCTCTCAATAAAAGGCAAAAATTTGCCCTCTAGCGCGAGAGTTTGAGTTTTTTCAATAGGAATTTGTAGCTTCTCTAAAAGAACTTTGAAATTTGATATCAAAAGATGAGAGGATTTTGGATATAAATTATTATGCAATAAAATAAAAGATTCCATTTATTTTCCTTAAAAATTAACTTTTTTGAGCAATTTTACTTTAAAAGACTGAATCTTCGAGAGTTCGCTTCTTTCAAAGACGATTTGCTTTAACTCATTAATACACGCGTCAAACTTGGGATTTTGGGGAAAAAGATAAGTTTGCAAACTCTGCGCATTGAAGATTCCATTTTCCAATCCGCAAATCGTTTCCAAAACTTCTAAAGTTTTATGTTTGGCATATAAGGAGGCTACCAAAATAAAATATGCCTCCCCTAAATATTCTGGATTCTCAACACTTAAGGGCGTAGCATAGGCAAAAGGCAAAAAAGAAAGCAAAAAAGCATCTTTGATGGTCTGCGTCTCTATATCCAATGCTTTCAATCCCTTAAACTCCACATCTTTAAGAATGCTTTGCACTTCTTCTTGCGCCAACTCATCTAGCCCAACTTGCTTGAGCAATTCTAACTTTTGCAAAAATGGCTGAACATCAATAATTAAATCTTTCAAAGCCAAATGCGGATTTAGTGGCTCTATCCTCCATTCTAATCCAAATCTTTTAATCAAATCCTCTATCTTAAGACCAAAATCAAACACCACCACACCATTAATCTTAAATCCATACGCATTATAACCATACTCTAACACATTTTCTTGGACAATAGCTAGCAAATCCAATAATGACTTTTGTCCATTAATTTTCACTATCAATTTTGCAAAATAAGGCAGATAATCCGTCTTAACATCAAAACGGAACAATTCTAAATTAATTTTCTTATCCATATTTTCTCCCATAAACACTAAACTTTAAAGTATAGCAAATTATTTTTTAAACCTTTTGTTTTTTGGATTTGCTAAAAGTGCTTTCATAGAACTATGAATCCCCTCCTCTTCTCCGTTTTTTGTCTGCTCTAACTCTGCAAATGTCGCAAAAAGATTTACAAACACGCAAAAATCTGCACGCAAATCCTCATCATTGGGCAATAAAATCTGCACGATAGAATCCAAAGGTGTTGTTACAAAACTGCCCAAATTCTCTTCACCAAACCCTGCTTCAAAATAAAGATTCTTTGAATCTAGTTCCAAGCTTTCAAAAGTATAACCGGCTAAAATAAACACCGTCAAATCACTAAAAGAACCACGAATAGAATCCGGTAATTCTGGCTCAAACTTGACGCGACGCACATTACATACAATAGAAAAATTCACTTTTTTTTGGATTAAATATTCCAAAACCTCATAACAATGTTTTCTTAATAATTCTTTTATTTTCTTATCTTTTAGCAAAAACTCCATAATCCCTCCTTACAAAATCTCCCTTAAACCCTTTAATAGCAGTTTCACTTCATTCATACCAATCTGCCAAAAATCATTGCTTTCAATATCTAAGCCAAAAATCCCCACCAACTCTTTGGGAGATTTACTGCCTCCAAGACTCAAAAACTCTTCATATTTTGAGACAAAATCTATGGGATTCAACCGATAAACTCCAAAAAGTGCAAAAACCAAAAGTTGCCCATAACTATATGCATAACAATAAAAAGGAGTATGAATAAAATGCGGAATATAAGACCACCACAAGCGATAATTTGGTGTCAAAACCACACTTTTACCAAACATTTTTTGATTTTCTTCTTGCCAAAGTGCGCAAAACTCTTCCTTGTCTAGCTCTCCTTCTTTGCTATGTACCAAACGTTCAAAATTTGTAAAAACATTTTGGCGAAAAAGAGTTGCAAACACATCTTCTAACTTACCCGCATACAATTCAATTTTTTGCTCTGGATTCAGATTCTTTTTCATTTTTTCAAAAAGCAACATTTCGGCAAATACGGAAGCAGTTTCCGCCGTAGTTAAAGGCGTATCTGCATTAAGATAACCCACTTGATAAGATAAAGTTTGATGAATCGTATGACCTAGCTCGTGTGCCATTGTAAAGACATCTCTCCTACGATTTGTATGATTCAACATTAAATAAGGATGAACACTCGGCACACAACTATGACTAAAAGCCCCACCGCGCTTGTTTTCTCTTGGGTGAGAATCCACCCAACCTTCCTCAAAAGCACGCATTGCGATTCTATGGAATCGGGGAGAAAATTCTTTGAAAGCCTCCAATACGATTGCTTTAGATTCTTGATAGGTAAATTCTACATCTTCGCCACAAGAAATCGGCGCATATCTATCATAATCATAAAGCGTTTCTAATCCTAAAATCTTAGCTTTTAACGTGTAATATTCCTCTACAATGCTTACATTTTCATTGATGGTTTTCACCATAGAATCCACGCTTTTTTGTGTCGTTTGATTATCCAAATGACGTGATTCCTCCAAGTTTGTATAATTTCTTAACTCGGTGGTAATTTTTAAATCCTTGCGCACAATATTATAAATATAAGTCAATAAATCAAGATTCTTTTTTAAGCCCTCACTCAAGGATTCTTGCGCCCTCTTGCGCACTTCTCTTTCTTTATCATATAATAAACTCAAAACCTCTTCTTCACCCACCTCTTTTGTGTTTCCGTCCAAAGTAATTCCAAAACGCAAACGACTTAAATGCTCATCAAACAAACGTTTAAAGCTATCCACACTTACAGGCTGCGTTTTTAGCAAAATTTTCTCTTCCTTTAAACTCAACTGATGTTTAGAATTCTTACTCAAAAGCTCCAAATAGTAAGCATATTCTTTTGAGTTTTGGATAAATTCTTGCTGCTTTTTTACCTCAAGCGCATTAAACTCTAAATCAAAAAACAAAAGTGATTCTTGTGCAGCATTTACCCGCATTTCACAATCCGCATAAAATGCACCCTCTTTGGTATTGGAAGCAAAACGCAAAAAAGCATAAGTCATAATGCGCGAAAGACTCTCACAAATACTTTCGTATGTTTTCATTGCCTCATAAAACGCTTCTGGGGTTAATTCAAAAAGTTTGTCCTTATAAAGTTTCTCAAATGTTTTTGCGCGCTCTATGCCCTTTTTTATCGCTTCTTGCAGAGATTCCTCCTCGCCAAAAAGTGGCTTGAGATTCCATAAATTTTTATCCATTTATCTTGCCTTATCACCTCAATTAGAAGATGATATTCTACAATAATCCTATTAAATTTGTTGATTTTAA
>NZ_CATKCB010000137.1:0-10445 GCF_949747025.1 Helicobacter sp. UBA3407
GCTTTATTCGTAAAGGTAAGCGTCAAACAAGATTCCGGTGGAATCCCAACTGCATCAATCAAATAAGCAAGACGCGTAGTAATCGTTTTGGTCTTGCCACTGCCTGCCCCTGCGAGAATCAAAAGCGCACCATCAATGGTTTTGACGGCTTCAAGTTGCGCACTATTAAGCTGCTCTAAAAAAGAATCTTGCATAAAGCCCCTTGTATTTTGGTAAAAACAAAAAGGAAATTATACCAAGTAAAATCTTTGCATCAATGAATATTAAATATTAATATAAGAATAAATTATTTTTTGTTAAAATAAGATTCAAGATATTTTAAAAAGGCTCTAAATGATGTTACGTGATTTTACCAAATTGCAGACATTTATTGTTGTAGTCCAAGAAAAAAGCTTCTCCAAAGCCTCCGCAAAACTTGGTATTTCTCAACCTGCTGTAACACAACAAATCAAATTCATTGAAGAATATTACAATACAAAAATCATTATCCGCAAAAAAAATGAAATTCGCCTCACGCAAGAGGGTGAGATTTTGCTCCTCATTGCGCAAGAAATTCTTAAAAACTTACACAAATACCAACACCAAATAATGCAAATCATTCATTATGATGAACCGATTCGTATTGCTTGTTCTCACACAATTGGACATTCTATTTTTCCTAAATGTCTCCCTACTTTGCAACAAAAAATTTATTCCGACACACATTTCTATATTTCCACTTCCTTGCAAGCCATTAGGGATTTACAAAATAATCTTTGCAATCTTGCTTTAGTGGAATCGTATATTCCTAATGAAGAAATCATTTATCGTGAGTGGCTAGAAGATGAAATGGTTTTGATTAGCAATCTAAGCCTACCTCCGCGACTTATCCGATATGAACAGCTCTACTCTTATACTTGGTTGGGATTAGAAATGACAAAACAAGTGATTCCAGAAATTTATAAATACTTAAAAGCATTCAATCTAAACAGAGAACAGCTAAATGTTAAAATGCGTTTTGATAGCCTCAATGAGATTAAACAATTTATGCTAGAAAACAAAGAATCAAAAATACCTTATATTGCCTTTTTGCCTTATACACAAGTTAAAAGCGAGCTACAATCTCGCATATTTTTTAGCACAAAAGTCCCGGGCGTGAAACTCAAACGCAAGCTTTATCTTACCTATCTGAAAAAATACGCAAACCACCCTCTAATCTGCGCTATAGCAGAACATATTATTTTTAACACCAAAGTTTCATTAAATTAATTTATTGGATTTGCTTTTCATCATTGCAAGAATTGCGTGTGATTCGTAACAATCCATAGTTTTGCATAAGAACAAAATCAATAGACTTTACTTAAAAATTTTTTGATAAAGTCTTGCATTAAGTGAATAATTGGCTTGTAGCCACTCTTGAATGCCTTGAGGATTGTCATCAAATGTCCGCACAAGATTCCAAAAATCCTGCCCGTGATGAGGATAACGCAAATGCGCTAACTCGTGAATTATCACAGAATCAATGCAAAAATACGGCATTAATGCCAAGCGCAAACTAAAGCGAACGGATTGGTCTTTAGCTCTACAACAGCCCAATTGACGATAACTCTTACCATAACAAATAGACTTTGGAAAAAGCTGCATTTTTTGAGAAATTGCATTAATATGCAAAGAAATATATGATTCCAAAGCTTTTTGATAAACCATTCTCAAAAGAGATTGGAGCTTTGACTTTGCCCCTATCGGATTCATTAGCAAATTCTCTTGCATCACCGCTTGCCATAATTGCATAAGAATCGCACAATCTCCCTCAAAGCCAAAATCTTGCAATCTTTTTTGCAAATAAGATTCTAATTCTCTATCAAGCAAAAGCGTCTCAAACTCTACCCACTGCCCAAACAAATAAAATTGATTCAAAGAAATATTCGCTTCTTGTTGCTTGATTGTGTCAAAATGTTTCAAAATCCATTGTAAATTTGTTGCGATAAATTCCTCACAAGCCCTTTTGCTAACATATCTTGGCAAATTCACAATCAAGGTAGAATCCGCGCAGAATCGCATTTTTAAATGCTTAAAATGCCTTTTTTGAACCACTTTCAAAACGAGACTTGGCGGAAAACCAGTAGGTAATTTAAAGTTTTTCAGCATTAAAGCGGCGCGAAACGATTGTTTGTAGGTGTAAGAATCTCAATATTATATTGCACCTGATTGTCCTTGATTCTTTCTTTGAAATATCGTTTAGCACCGGGGGAACTCTTGCGATAAAAATATTCAATCCCAAAAGCCGTAGCATAATTAATCCAATCATATTCCAAATCCACATCTAACAACTTTGCCTGCTCCACAAACAAACTATCCAGCGGGGCAATGGAATTGGCAATAAACATATTTTTTCTATCCCTCTCTTGCGTAATAGAAAGCAAGCTTGGATTGTAGTTGATTTGCGTAGAGTAGATTCCATTGGGGCGAATGCTATTATAAGTCAGCTGCGAAAGAATAATGCTAGAATTTGTAATGGGCGTATTCAAAAAGATTCTTGTTCCTTGTAAAGCTCCCCTTAATGCCTTAATTTCCTTTGGCAATTCAGAACCTTGTTTGAGGCTAAAACTTTTAGAAAGTTGTAAATTTTCATTTGAGGCTTGCGTGTATTGCTGCATTTGCTTACCAATATTCCCAGAATCATAAAAGCTTGCCGCACGAATATGGGGTTGAATCTCGGATAATTTTTTAATTTGTTCTTCATAGCTAATTCCACCAAAAATAAGATGAGAGGAATCGTTAGCATTGGACAAAATTTGAGATTTATGCACGCTTGGAATAAAAATAGACAAATCTGTGCGCATTGTCGCAAGATGATTCGCTCCCTCTTGCGTCAAAACTGCAATCACTTGACGATGTCCCTTAGCATATATTTTTTCTAATGCTGCTTGCAAATCCTCCAAAGATTCTCCTTGAGAGTCAAAAACTTCAAAGTTAAAACCTCCCCTTTGAAGCAAAAGATAACTCAAAATAGTATTCATTGTTGTGCTAGAATAACGTCCAATTGCTTTGCGTGGAAATAGCAAGGCAATATGAAACAAGGATTTTTGCAAACCCAAAAAATAAGGAATTTCCGAAATTTCAAGCTGCGATAAAAACTGATTAAGCTGTTCAATCATTTCTTTATTTTGATTGTTTTCATCAATTTTTGCAATAAAAGAAAAAACCTGTTCTTTTTCTAAAAGTTCCTTTAGGCAGCTAGTGCTACATTTTTGCGATTCCACATTCAGCACTTCCATATTTGGAAGCGGCAGAGGCGAAAGATATTTACCGCTTGCATTTGCAAAAGGAGGAATCACTAATGCACTGATAATGAGTGCAATCCACAGATTTTTTAAACCTCTTTTAAAATTGTTTTTTAATTGCATTGTTTCTCTTCCTTTAATAATTCTTTAAGGTGTAAAAACTCCTTGTGCGCATTGATTTTTAATTTTGGCTGCCTTAGGAGTTGGTTTAAGCTAAAGGTCGGAAAAAGCTTTAAATGATTCCATTTTAGCAATTTACCTTGCACATTTCTATAATCACTTCCATCTTGTGTAAGATAAAAATAAGCTTCTGCTCCAAGCAAAACAAGGATTGGGCTTTGTGTAAATTCAATTTGTTTGAGAAAATATCCCATACACGATTCTATGCAAATTTGTTGAGAATTTTGCGGAATCTCACATTTTAAGAGCGACAAAATAGAAACCTCTTGCAATCTCATATCAAAAACGCGTTCAACGATATTTTTCAACATTTGCGCACTTTTAGAAGCAAAACGTAGCTGCGCATCTAATAAAGGCATAAGTGAGAGAAAAACAAGCTTAGAGTTTTGATGGCACAATCCCGCACTTGGCGAGGAAGTTTTTTGTGCGCACAACTTGCAAGATTCTATTAATTGCCTCAAATCTCCTTGATTTTGACTTTGGAATCTTTTTTGTGTAGGCACTAAAAACTGCGGATTACAATAATCAAATCCAAAAGATTGCAATAAATAGAGCTTTTTTAGCAATAACGCTTGATGGAGTGTTTGCAAAATATCCCCAAATTTTTAGAAAATAAATAAGAATTATAAGACAAAAAGATTAAAATACAATAACATCAACAACAAACCGAATTCTTATGTCCTTGCAATTCGTGGCACACGACTTACAAAGCAGCTGTGCAAACTATGTGCGAAGCTATGCAATGCACGCACGCTTTGAACTGCAAATCCATAATTTATTACCGCTTCATTGCATTGTAGTATTTTGAATAACATAAGCTTTTAAGATTTTTTGTTCTTTGATAGGCTTATCTTGCGAATTAGTCGGAGTATATTCTATTTTACGCAAAGTTTTAAAACTCTCCTCTTTAGAATCCTCACTAATCTCGCCAAAAATCGTGTGCTTGCCATTCAAATGCGGAGTGCGCGTCGTGGTGATAAAAAATTGACTTCCATTCGTATTTTCCCCAGCATTTGCCATTGCCAAAATCCCCGCCCTATCAAACGCATAACCTTTTACAATCTCATCTTCAAAATCTTCTCCCCAAATAGATTCTCCTCCACTTCCTGTGCCACTTGGGTCGCCTCCTTGAATCATAAACCTGCGAATCACGCGATGAAAAATCGTGCCATTATAATAGCCTTCGTTGGTATGTGTAACAAAATTTTCTACCGCTTTGGGTGCAACTTGCGGAAACAAATCTAGCACAATCTTGCCCGAAGTAGTTTCCAAAACAACTTGAATCTTTTGCGATTCCATACTTTGCACATTTTCTTGTGCGCATAAGATTCCTGCGCACAACAAACTAAGCAAAAAGTGAATTAACGCTCTCATCTTTATTAATCCTTTTAATGACTTCAGCAAACAAAGGCGCAACACTTAAAATCTTGATTTTTTCACAATGTTGTTTTAAAGGAATCGTATCTGTAACAATCACTTCATCAATCTCACTTGTTTGGATTCTATCATAAGCCACTCCGCTAAAAACTGCGTGAGTGCCAAGCGCAATCACACTTGTTGCACCTTTTTGCTTAAACGCACTTGCTGCCTTTACCATTGTGCCCGCAGTATCAATTATATCATCAATAAGTATCACATCTTTGCCCTCAACATTTCCAATCACATTCATTACTTCACTTTCATTTGCCTTTTCGCGTCGTTTGTCAATAATGACAATGTCCAACCCCAAAAGTTTAGCAAAATATCTTGCGCGCGCCACTCCGCCAATATCCGGACTTGCCACAATAGGATTCTTGAAATTCTTGGAGATAATGTATTCTTTAAAAACAATAGAACCATAAAGATTATCCACGGGAATATCAAAAAAACCTTGAATCTGTCCAGCGTGCAAATCCATTGCAACAAGTCGCGTAATACCTGCACATTGCAACAAATCTGCAACCAATTTTGCGCTAATAGGGACGCGTGGGGAAGCTTTGCGGTCTTGTCTTGCATAACCAAAATAAGGCATAATGATATTAATAGATTTTGCCGAACTGCGTTTGAGTGCATCAATCATAATGAGTAATTCCATTAAATTATCATTCGCAGGAGCGCAAGTGGATTGAATCACAAACACATCTTTCCCTCGCACACTTTCACAAATACGAATCCCAATCTCTCCATCACTAAAGCGCGTTACTTCCGCTTGGGATAGCTCAATATCCAACTCTTTTGCAACGCGTTGAGAAAACTCTGGGTGCGCAGTTCCTGTAAAAATCTTGTAATCTTGCATAAGCTGCCTTTAAAAAAATTTCAAAGCACATATTATAGACTACAAACTCAAAAATTTTGCTTTTTTGTCTTTGCTTTTTAAAATTTTTGCTAAAATGTGCGCATTAAAATTTTAGGAATCGCAATGACAAATCAAAACCAAAAATACAGAGGAATTTTAGAAGTCTTAAAAAATAGCAGTTGTGAAGAAATTGAAGCCTTTGTAACCTCGCGATTCCACCAAAACCTTGCCTTTTTTCAAGCCGATTATCCTAATTTATTTGAAAGGCTACAACAACCCGCAAAAGAGTATCAACTTTATATTGGAAAAGAGGGAATCAACATTCTTAATTTTGCACAAAATAGCTTTCTTTTCCCTTTAATTGATGGCAAATCAAGTATGATAGAAGTGCATCAAAATTGCGCTTATAATCCTCCAATTAATGAGAAATGGAATCGTATTTATGGCACGCGCGCAGAAATGATGAATGAAAAATTTCCTTATAGTAGCATTTTAGTCAATGGAATCCTTGAATTTGCCATAGACAATGGCGGGGTTACCGCCTATCACTTGCCAAGTGATTTTTTGCCAAGCCTCAATCTCTTTGGCTTAGGAGGAGGGATTTTTTTGCAGATTTTAGCAGAAAACTATACGATGATTCATAATTTCTTTATTTTTGAGGAATCCTTTGATTTGTTTAGAATTGCGTGTTTTTTTGTGGATTTTGCCTTGCTTTTTAGCAAAACCGAACACAGAGCGGGTTATATTTTCTTAGAAAGCATGATGCACAGAGATTATATCAATCATTTCTTTTTAACGCGCAAAATCAGCACTTCTATCGTGCGCTTTGAACTGATGATGTATCAAACTCCGCTCAATCAAAGCGTGCGCGGAATCGTTTTTGAAATGCACTCACAAATCTTGCGCGGTTGGGGAACTTTTGAAGATGAAATGCGCGGAATCGTCAATAAACTAAGCTTTCCTCTTGCACCTATGCTTTTAGAGCCTAAACGCGTTAATGCTCCTATTTGCGTCATTGCAAATGGTCCTAGCCTTGATTTCTTGCTTCCTTTTATTAAGCAAAACCAACACAAAATGATTCTTTTTAGTTGTGGAACTGCACTAAAACCGCTTCTTAAGGCAGGCATTACTCCAGATTTTCAAATAGAAATTGAGCGACACGATTATTTAGATGAAGTATTAAAAGCCGCACCATTAGGAGAGATTCCATTACTTTGTGCAACCGTGTTGGACAAAAAGGCAAAAAGCCTTGCAAAAGAAATTTATCTCTTTGAACGCGACGGCTCAAGTGCCGCAAATCTCAATGCACCGCGTTTTAAAGTGCGTTTCACCGCGCCTTTGGTAGGCAATGCGGGAGCATCGCTTGCAAGTTATTTGGGGAGTGATGTGATTTTGTGTGGCTTGGATTGTGGATACAAAAAAGGTGCGAAAAAACACGCACAAAACTCCTATTATGAAGAGGAAGAGGCACGGATTCCAGAGGACGCCTACCCTGTGGCGGGAAATTTCAGCGAAGATATTTATTCTGACGCTCTTTATTCTCTCTCACGCACCGCTTTAGAGGAAGCTTTTAGGGCATTAAAACCCTTTAATATCCTAAATCTCAATGACGGAGCAAAAATCACAGGCGCACAAGCTGTGCATTATCAAGACTTTGAGCTAAAGCCTATTGACAAAGCCCAAGAGATTAAAAACCTTAAATCTCTTTTTAAAGACCCGCTTCAAGGAGATTTTTACACCAAAGAAACACAAAAGTATTTCTTTGAGATTCTTGCATTTAAAAACAAAATTCAAGACAGCTTCAAAGTCAAGGTAGAATCCAAAAAATCCCTTTTTATCGCGCTAGACAAAATCTTTGAAATCATTTCCAAAGAGGGACAAAACAATCCTTTTATTGGGATTCTATTTGGTGGGACTTTAAGCCATTTTCTCTATGCTATTGCCCTAGCAAGCTTGCATTTGCCTCATAACAATATGCAAAACCTTTGGCAAAAGGCACAAGCACTCTATATAGAGGGCATAGAAGCAATGATAACTTATTTGCGAGAAGTGCTTTTGTCGAAAGTGGAACACTAATTGCTTCAAGATTTTTATCTCAAATGTCAAAAAGGATTGAAATGACAAGAAAAACATCTATTTCATTAGTTTTAGCGGGAACGCTTTTAGCAGGTAGTTTATTTGCAGCACAGCAAATTGATTCTGTATCCACAAGTGAGACCATTAGCCCTATTGGCAAAGCAGGCAATACAGTGGTGGCAAACTCAAATCCTCAAAGCCCTTATGCAAGCTCACACGGAAGAAACTCTAACTCTCCAGCAGGTTTGCAAGGTATTGAAGTAGGAGGCGACGATATTGTGATTCCAAACGCGCCAATCATCACTCCTTCAAGCATTATTGAAATTAGCGCAATTGGTATGGGTGTCGCACCAGAATCTACACTCTCTCCAGCACAAGCTCTAGCATTAGCAAAACGCGCAGCAATCGTAGATGCTTACCGACAAATCGGTGAGAAAATGTATGGAATCCGCGTCAATGCACAAGACACCGTGCGAGATATGGTGCTTAAAAACTCAACCGTGAAAACAAAAGTATTAGCGGTGATTCGTAATGCAGAAATCGTAGAAACCGTTTATAAAGACGGACTTTGCCAAGTCAGTATGGAACTTAAACTTGACGGAAAAAGATGGTATCGTATCTTAACAGGCGAACAATTCTAAGTCTCGCTTTCTTAGGACTTACTCTATTTGTAGTTTTTGGGTGCGCAAAAACGCCCCAAAACATACAAAATTCTACCTCCAAAACAATCTTTTTTTCCACAAAAGACTTCAAATTCTATGATTTAGGATTTATCAAAACCTATCCTAACCACACAACTTTAGAGATTTTCAATGCAGGTGTTTTGCTACTTCAAATGGAATGCTATGCAAACAAAGTTTGTTTAAATCAGACCTGTTATTCTAAAGATTCTTTTATGCGGCGACTATTAGGAGACAGCCATTTTGATGACCTAGATTTACAAGCTGTCCTCTTGGGCAATGAAATCTTTTTTGGACAAAACAAACTCCCCAATGCAAGCGGTTTTACACAAAACCTCAAGCGAGGCAACCATTCTTTATCTTACCAAGTGCAGAGTGATTCTATCACCCTACACATTCAAGATTCACAAAAGCAAAAGAAATTCTCGCTAGAAATCAGCACACTACCCTAAAAGAATCCACAATGCAAATCTATCAACCCAAAAATGGCTATTGTTACAACAGCGATACACTCTTTCTCTATGATTTCGCACTTCCTTTCTTGAAAATGCGTCATCATCTCTTAGAAGTTGGTGCGGGTTGCGGAGTGCTAGGTTTATTGTGCGCAAGAGATTCTAAATGCAGACTAACAATGATAGAAAAAAATCCCAAAATGGCGGAGTTTTGCTCACACAATCTACGGATAAATCACACCAAAGCACATTTGATTTGTGCGGACTTTTTAGAATACGATTTCAACTCCCAACTAGCCCAAAACACAAAATCCCAAAAAACACATTCTACAACCCAAGTAGCTTTTGACATTATTTTAAGCAATCCCCCTTTTTATCACGACGATGTGATAAAATCCCAAAATTCCGATATTTTTAGCGCGCGTTATGCCCAAAACTTACCCTTTTTAGATTTCGCTCGCAAAGTGAATTCCCTGCTCAAGCCCACAGGAGAATTTATTTTTTGCTACGACGCAAAAGCTATTTTTCATCTCTTTTGTGTGTTACATTCTTACAAAATTCGTCCAATTTGCTTGCGTTTTGTTTATCCAAAGCTAGATAAAAGCGCAACTTTGGTATTGTGTCGTTGCAAAAAAAATTCTAAAAGTCAATGCAAGATTCTGCCTCCGCTGATTACCCATATTGACTTAAATTTCACGCAAGAAGTGCTTGAGATTTACAAAAAAGCCAAAACTTGGAGTATCAAATGTTAAAAGATTCAGACTTTTCCTTTGGCTTTGATTCAAGCAAATGCGAACAATGCGGAGGCAAATGTTGCACAGGAGAAACAGGCTATATCTTTGTAACACCGCAAGAAATACAAGGAATCGCACAATTTTTAGGCTTAGAGTTTGACACATTTTGTCAAAAATTTGTCAAAAAAGTTGGCTATCGTTATTCTTTATGCGAGATTTTAGAAAGCAATGGTGCGTATTCTTGCGTGTTTTTCAAAAATGGCAGATGTCAAATCTACCAAAAGCGTCCTGCGCAATGCGTGCGATTCCCTTTTTGGGATTGCTACAAAGAAGAATGGGCAGATTTATTAAAGGAATGTATCGGTGTGGTCAAAAAATAAACTTTTGATAAGTTTCAGTATTGTTTTAATTTTAGTTTTAGGGCTTGTAGGTTGTCTTAGGACAAATGATTTTAAATTCTCTTTCGTGAATACAAATTTTCCAGAAAACGAGGAAGATATTTATATTATGCAAGGTTATGCGGCACTAGATACACAAGACTTACAAAATGCCAAAGAATCCTTTGCCAAAGCTTACGCAATCCACCCTGACAAAAGCTATCTAAAAGAGATTCTAGGGATTCTAGTCGCGCAACAAGATTTTGAAAACGCCAAAAAACAAGCGTATGAATATCTAGCAAAATACCCCAAAGACGACGATGTGCGCGGAGCATTAGTAGGGATTCTTACAAGCACCAAAAGTTTTGATGAGGCATTAAAAGAAGCAAAAATTCTCATCTCTTATAA
>NZ_CATKCB010000138.1:0-5197 GCF_949747025.1 Helicobacter sp. UBA3407
CAAGAGCAGTTGATTTCACCTAAAATATAGCGGTCAGCACCTTTTTCGTCTGTGTCTAAGATAAAATCTGCTGTCCAAATGAGTGGTAAGTCGTAATTGCCTAACTTGCTTTTAATTTGTGGAAGTTGTCCTAAGAACCAATCTACCAATGTTTGCCAATCTTTTGGCTCATCGTAGCGATATTTTGCACCGCTAAAGAGAGTTGCACTAAACGCGTCGCCTCCTTCGGCTGGTTTTTTATGCACAACATAAACAGGAGTTTTGTAAAGCATAAGGATTCTAATCTCTCCTTCTTTAATACGTGGTAAGAAAGTCATATCCACAAGCATACCATTGTCACCAACCAAATAATGCTCGCAGAAATCCATAAATTCACCTAACTTGCGTTCTTCAGTGTGATTGTCTTTTGCCTCTGTGCAGATGATTTTTGTATCTAATGGGAGGGATTCTACTTTATTATAATCACTGCTAGATTCTAGTCTCACGCGCCAAATTCCTTCACCTGTTGAACCGCGATTTTGCTTTAAAACCCTTTCGCCTTTTGCTAGAGTTTTAGGAAAGGTTTTCTTAAAATCGTGCTTATCGCTAAAGGTTACCCCGATTCTTTTTGCTTCTGCTGGGTCATAATACGCATAAGTATCACTAGGCACTAAAGGAGTATCTGCTAATTTTGTCAAAGCGTCTTTTGCGCCATAACCAATCATTGCGTCAGGGTGAGGCATACCCACAAGTCCGTCAGCACAAAGTTTGCGTAAAACATCAAAATAAAGTTTTTCTTCTTTTAAATTTCCGGGATTTACACGAGAAACATAGCCATCAGCAGTATCACGCACTTTTTTGTAGATTTCCTCTCTTTTTGTAGAATCGCGTAACGCTTCATCTGTAAGTTGCACAACTTCTGCATTCCAACCCTTTGCTTTAAGGGCATCTACCATTGGCATTGTGTCTTTTCTGTGTCCATCTGCACCTTTGTCACTACCGCCTACTGCTTCAAAAAAGACAATATTCTTTTTCATATTTCCTCCAAAAATTAAATTATGATTTATAAAGGTATCAAAATAAGGCTTAAAGTTTTTATTTTTGGGGTAAATTTGACTGGATTGTTCTTGTTGGCGCGTTACTAAATGATACAAGGCAAAGGTTGTATTTCTTTAATTATTGTGAGTTTTATCCATATACTTAAGAAGTAAGACTAACGAAGTAGTAGAACATAATCCCAGCAAAAAGATAAAATTCATTGGGATTCATTGCCGCACAAAATGTCCGCTTTTTCCTCCGCTTTTTTCTACCAAATAAATCTCGCTTAAAACCATTGTTTTATCTATTGCCTTAACCATATCATAAATCGTAAGGAGACCGATATTAACACCCATTAGGGCTTCCATTTCTACACCTGTTTGTCCATAGGTTTTTACCCGCACCTCTAAAATAAACGCATTTTCATTTGCGATTTCTATTGTTTCACATTTAACACTTGTTAAGAATAGTGGGTGGCACATAGGAATCAGCTCACTTGTGCGTTTCGCACCCATAATTGCTGCAATGATTGCTGTTTGCAATACTGCACCTTTTTTTACCTTTTGTTCTTTAATTGCGCAAAAGGCTTCATAGTTCATTGTGATTTTGCCCCTTGCGATTGCTTCTCTGTGTGTGGAATCTTTTGCCGAGACATCAACCATTTTGGGATTTTGTCGTTTATCTAAATGCGTAAGCTCCATACGAATCCTTTATAATAATTTGTAAATGGTTATTTTGTCATTTTTTAGCACTTTTTGGAATAAATTTTTATCCAAGTTTTCAAAAAATAAACCTTTAAAATAAAAACTTTCCAAATAAGATTTCGCACAAAGTAGAGTTTTTCCATTGGGTAAAAGGATAGCTACAAGTGAGCTTTGTGTATCAAAGATTTGTGTTGTATGCTGCTTTAAATCTATGCTTTTAAAAATCCTAAAATGTAAGTCTTGTGTAGTAACTTCGCCTGTGTTTGGATTTAAGGCAATATTGTTTTTGAAATAAATCCTATCCTTTGTTGCTTCAAGAGAAAGTGCAAAAAAATCAAGTTTTTGAGGCTTTCCATTACTTAAATCCACTTGAGAAAAGCGCATAACATTGGGGAAAATCTCAAGCATTCTCCAAGGCAAAATGAAATAAAGTGCGTGAGGAGAATACTCCCATTTTTGTTTGTTTTTAAGGTTTTCTAATGTTTTTGGAATCCCAAATGTTTGAAAATGAGATTCCAAAGTATCGCCTGTTAAAAGCATTTTGGCTAGATTGTAGCTTATTCTCTCTTCATTTGTGCTAAGCGCGAGGCTAATAGGAAAATTTTGTATTCCTGAATGCCTTCCTCCATCTACAAAGGTTTGCAAATCACTAAAGTAATGCACATAATAGCCATAGTCCCACCAAGTGAGCGCAAAGTCTCCCTTTTTGGCAGGGATAGAGAGCAGAATCTCTGCTTCGCTTGCTTCCAAAATTGGTGCAACGACATAATTTCTAATATGCGACAAATGCGGTGCAATCACAAGCAAAACCAAACAAGCAAGCAAAATAGATTTTAGGATTCTGTTTTGAAAACTCACTAAAATTGTTTGAATCTTAAAAAACAAAAATCCCATTCCAAGCGCAGAGATTGGCACAGCATAAAAGCTAAAACGCAAGCCTTGCACAAGAGCAAAACAACCTAGAGCCAAAAAGGGTAGAAAAAGGGTGAATCTTTTGTCCTTAAAAATCAATCCAAAATAACCTAAAATTGCCAAAATAAACCAAAAGATTCCACCGCTGATGCGATAAGCAAACTCGCTAAAATCAATATTTGAAACCTCCGCAATGGAATCCAAAACATTTAAATAATGCAATCCTATATTTGTGGTGTCGGCAAGATAATCACTTAAATAATGGCTCTGTAAGAAATTGGGTAATAATTTCCACAGCAAAAGGCTTAGATTACATAAAAAGTAAAGAAAAAATAAAATTTTATGGATTGGAAAGGTTTTATGTAAAATATCCAAGAAAAACCCTAAAAAGAATCCTAAAAATATCCAAACCCAAGTGAATTTTGGAAAAAAAATCACTAAAGTTAATATGAAAAATAAACCTAAAATAATCCATTGCATTGGGGATTCTTTTGACGATTTGTTGTATAAGTCTTTCAAGAAAAAACATAATAAAATTAAAAGATAACCCAATAAAACATAGCGTAAATGGGAATAATACAAAAGGGAAAAAGCACTCAAAGAAAATAGAATCGCAAAATCTAATGCTTTTTGTGTTCTAAGAGTGCGTAGGATTATCACTCCAATACTCAAACCTAAAACAATGATAAGCATATCTGTATCATAATAACCAAACATTGTGCGATTATAATAACTCACACTCATTGCGCTTAAAAATCCGCTTAATGCACAGGGAATTGCTCCGAAGTTGCGGGTCAAAGCCATAAGGGGAAAAACAATCAAACTTCCAAAGATCGCAGGGAGAATGAATAAGACTTGCTCCAAATTAAAGGGAAGACAAAGGGTGAGGAATGCGGTTAAGATAGAAAGAATCTCGCTTGTGGATTTATAAAGGGGCAGATGAGAGGAGATAGAAAGAGTAAAAAAATCTTGCAAAAAGTTTGGAAGATGCCAAATAGGAGATTGCCCAAACTCCAAAGCAAAAGATTGCTGAAATTCTTGATAAAGTTTTAAGAGTTCTTTTGCGCCTTGTGCGTAGAAATAGCCATCGTGCGTGTTGAGCAAAGGAGCTTGATTGTAAAAATATTGTGGATAGGCACTAAGCACAAAAGGATAATAAAGCCGAAGCAAAACACAAAGCAAAAAGACAAAAAATGCTAGACTAAGAAAGGATTTTAGGCGCATTCTTTTCCCGCGATTCTTTTTGTAGTTTTTTGGCTTGTTTATAAAATTCTATCATTCCGCCTTTGTGGATTGTTTTGCAGGCTTGAATTAAGCTTGCACCCAAACGATAAGGGAAAGTTTGCTTTTCGTAGATTGCGCTTTTATAGTCATCATAAGATTTCAAAGGAGGGAGTTTTAAATGGAGGGATTTAGCAATGATGTGCGCATAAAATCTTGCTTCTTGCCTGTGTTTCAAAGCAATAAAAGCAAGAATAAAAGGCAATTTTAAGCAACCCCAAAGGGTTTTATAGTTTTGAATGATTGCATAGCCTAGTTTGTAGGAGAGATGATAACGAATCCTCTCATAGCCATAAGTTGTGTTAGCAATGAATCCCTTTGTGTTTGGACTTCCGCTTGCATCTAGCCATTGCTTGTAATACAGATTCCATTCTTGCCAGATTTGGTTGCAAAGGCGATTATTCCAAAAGCGATTCTTTGAACCATATGCGTGAATGAGAATAGGATTTTGATTCTTGCGCCACAGCACACTTCCACAATAACGATTATCTAGCACTTTAGTTTTTAATTTTTTTTCAAAAATCAACAAAGAAAAAATAGCTTGGTCGTTTAGTGCGTGTTTTGCACTTTGGGAATAAATAAAATCATAACATTCTAGCGGGCTTTCTAAAGTATCATTAAAAACAATAATTCCTGTTCTATATATTTCAAGATTCGCAAACTCTTGCGGTGCAGAAGGCAGGCTTGCTTTAAGCTTGTTTTTGCCACGATTGGCTGCTAATACATAATCTCCCATTAAATGCTTCAAATGTCCAATTTCGTGGAGCAACAAAATATCAAAATCCAAATAAATGACGCATTCACATTCTTGTAGGTATTTCAAGCCTTCAAAGCAAGCATAAACCATATGTGTCCAACGATTCAAAAAAGAATCATTGCGCAAATTTATGGGTGTTTTGCGATAGGTGTTGAGTTTGGTGATAAAATCCTCTTTTGTAAAAGTTTCAAACTTAACTTCGCTTGTTCCCGCAATTTGTTTTAAGGCTTTTTTGTCGCTCTCACTAAAACCATCGTGAATCAAATAGAAAATATCCACCTTATCGGCATATTTTGCCTTGATATTAGCTAAAAGCGCACCAATCACAAAGGCAGAATCGCAAGTCGCGCAAAGTAGGATTCCTAATGGGTATTTTTTCATTGATTTGTCCAAGTTTGATATTTGATAGTTTTTAGCGATGTAAAAAGATATTTTATAATAATTTTTGTAAATTTTCTAAAACTTTGTAATGGAATCTTAACAAGTGAGATTCTTATTATAAATTGCCACGCCGATAAATCGGCTC
>NZ_CATKCB010000139.1:0-1442 GCF_949747025.1 Helicobacter sp. UBA3407
CTCCCTGAAGGTCGCAAGAAGACTACTTGCTTGATAGGGTAGAGGTGTAAGCATAGTAATATGTTTAGCTGACTACTACTAATAGACCGATTGGCTTAAAATGACTTTTAAAGCCACTGCCTTAATGAGTGTAAAAACTCAAAAAGGAAAGAATCTAGTTTGTTTGCAAACATTGATGGTATTACTTAAAAATCTCTATTGATACTCTCTTAAGATTTCAAAAGAGAAAGATTGAAAAATCTAAAAAGATTTAAAAACTTTCGTGGAAACTTCAAGAGAAACCAAAAGAAAAGTTTTAAGAAAATAAAGCAAGAAAAAAGTTCAAGATTCTTTATAGAATCCTTTAAAGACAATCTTAGAGCTAAGAGATTTTAAAAGATTTAGGCTTTTTACATTGTCATCTTCGTGCTGATAGAGAAGAGGTTCCACCTAGCTCCATTCCGAACCTAGCAGTTAAGCTCTTCTTCGCTGATGATACTGCTCTTTGCAAGAGTGGTAAAGTAGGACGGTGCGGAGATGAGAGTGTAAAGAATGAGTTTAGAATTATCTGCTTTTGCTATGTGTCCATAAAATCAAATGACTGCTTGCAACATTATGAAAATCTCTATCCATACTTCAAAACATTTTTAAGCAATTTGGCTTCATTTGTTTATCCTTATTCAAATAGTTATTTGCAAATAGTGTTTATTTGTCTTTATATTGTATTAGTTGTTGGTTTTATTGCTTGGATAACTTATTGGAATCCCAATTTTTATATTTGATTGATTGGGGGGATAGGATTGGCTTGTTGGTTTTTGTTTGAGGATTGGTTAAAGAATATTACTACGTCGTTGTGATGCGTAGCAATCTAGAGTGTTAGTTCAAGAAAACTTCACAATGGAATTGGAATCGTAAAGGGAGAGATTCTTGCGGTATGGATTGCTTTGCGCGTTGCTCCTTGCAAGGACAGGAATACAATAATGTGATAGAAAACACAATGTTGGCTTAGGATTTGTCCTTTAAGTCTTGAAATATAAAAGCTAACAAGCAAAAATATTGAAGCATTCCAAACAATGTTCCCTTCTGTAACAATGGAATCTTTTTTAGCTTTTTTGTAAAGGAGATTTCAAGAATCTTTCTTTAATTTAGATACAATGAAAAACTTTTTACATTAAAAATAAGGAGAAAAAATGAGATTTTTAATTTTAGGATTCTTAATGGTTTCTTGGCTCTTTGGTGCAGTCAATCTCAATACTGCAAGTAAAGAAGAATTAATGAGTGTCAAAGGAATAGGGGAAGCAAAGGCGCAAGCAATTATAGAATATCGCTCCAATAAACCCTTTCAATCGGTTAGTGAATTAGGAAATGTGAAAGGATTTGGAAAGAAGACTTTAGAAAAACTCAAAGGAGAATTTATTGTAGAAGAATCTTTACCTGCAAAAGAATCTAAAAAGACAAAAGAG
>NZ_CATKCB010000140.1:0-12379 GCF_949747025.1 Helicobacter sp. UBA3407
ACATTTTGTGATGGTTGAAATCCTTGCAAACTAAAAATAGAATCCAAACGCACAAAAAGGCGCAAAATGCCTTTCTGCTCGGTAAAAGATTCTAAGATTCCGTGTAACTTATTCAACGCTATAACCAAATTTTAAGAATTTTTCTTTTGCCTCTTTGCCTAAAATATAAGCTTTAAAATCTTTTGCAAGTTTAGAGTCTTTCCCATAATTTGTAATCACAAGTGCTTGATTAATCGGTTGATAAAGGCTTTCATCAATGCTTACATAGCTCATTTCTTTTGTATGGATTCCATATTCTCCAAGCATTGAAAGCGCAGTGAAGCCTACCTCTGCGTTTTTGGATTCTACATAAGTTGTCGCCGCACCAATACTTTCACCTGTTACGAATTTGGACTCTATCTTATCTAACATTTTTGTAGTCGTCAATGCCTCCACAGAAGCCCTGCCATAAGGTGCAACCTTTGGATTTGGAATAGAAATATGAGTGATTTTAGGATTCAAAATATCTTTAAATTCTTTGAGTTTAAAATTCTCATTATTACTCCAAAGCACCAATGTACCTTTTGCATAGATTTCTTCTTTTGCAGGTGCAAGATTTTCTTCATATAGTTTTGCAGGATAACTTACATCTGCGGCGACAAATAAATGAATAGGAGCCCCATTTTTAATCTGCGCATAAGCCTTACCACTTGAAATATATGAAATCTCAATCCTATCCTCTGGCTTATTTTTTAGAAAATCATTCTTGATTTCTTCTAATACATATTTAAGTGATGCTGCACCCAAAACTTTGATTTCCTCTGCTTGCACGCTTAAAGACAAGATTAACCCACAAACTCCAGCAACCAAAATTTTTTTTGTAAAATTCATTTTTTCTCCTTAAATACCCAAAATTACATTGTTGGACTTGAATCCAAACCAAACTTTTTGCCCTACTTTCAATGCAAGGTTCTTTTGGGATTCTTCGGTAATCACCGCAGAGAATCTTGTATTTTCACATTCCATTTCTATTTCACAATTTACCACACCATCTGTGATATGCTTTATCACGCCGCTAATACAATTCTGCATAGAAATGCCTTTGGGTTCTTCACTAAAGACCACAATCCAATTTGCTTTAATCAGTGCATAGGCTTTCAAGCCAACCTTTAGCCCCAAATCCTTGAGAGAATGCAAAGTAATCGTGCTAGAAATACGCATAGAATCGTTGATTTTTAACACCACTTCAGCATTGACTTTGCCCTCTGTAATTAATACAATCTCACCAAACAACTGATTTCTTGCACTCGTTTTAATCATAAATCTCCTTTTAGCACTATCACTCCACTTGGAATAATCCATTATGGAATCCCAATCATTTAAATTGCTCTCAAAAAGTGTAAAAAGCTCTTGTTGGACGCGTTCCATTTCGCGGAAGATTCGGATTGCCTCTAATCCTTTTTGTGTAATTTGTGTGCCGCCACCGCCTTTGCCTCCTGTTACACGTACAACTAAAGGCTCATTCGCGACATTATTCATCAAATCAATGCTATCCCACGCGGCTTTATAGCTCATTCGCATTTCTTTTGCCGCTTTGGAAATAGAGCCGCTTTGAGCAATTCTCTCTAGCAGTTCTACCTTGCCGTGCCCTAAGAAGTTCTTGTCCTGCTCTCTAATCCAAAACCTTCCTTGCACTCTCATTTTAGCCTCCAAACTCAAATCATTTTGCTTTTCCGCTTGAATCTTGCTTAAATCTCCAAACGAAACTAGCAAATTATATTTTAATATATAACGATTGTCAATACCTAAAATTTAGATTCTCTTTGCTATAATACGCGTTATTTTTATGAATTTTAAGGGGATTTTATGCAAAAGCAATTTAGCGGTAAGGCGTGGAAGTTTGGAGATAATATTGATACAGACTTAATCATTGCTGCAAGATACTTAAACACAAGTGATACAGCGATTCTAGCTTCACATTTAATGGAAGATGCGCGCACGGGATTCGTCAATGAAATCAATCAAGGCGACATCATCGTAGGGGGTGAAAATTTTGGTTGTGGCTCTAGCCGAGAGCACGCTCCTGTGGCAATTAAAGAGGCAGGGATTAGTGCAGTAATCGCTAAAAGTTATGCAAGAATCTTTTATCGCAATGCTTTCAATACAGGCTTGCCAATTTTAGAGATTCAGGAAGCAGATTCCATTAAGGAGGGAGATACATTAGAAATAGACTTGCCTAGCGGGGTGATTAAGAATCTCACCCAAAAATGCACCTATCAATTTGCTCCGATTCCACCTTTTATGCTTGAATTATTGACAAGTGGCGGATTAATCCCCTATGCCAAAGCGCAAAATCTAACCAAATAATCTTTTAAAAAGGCAAAAAATGAAAACTTACAAGATTGCTGTTATCAAAGGGGACGGAATCGGTCCAGAAATCGTCAATGAAGCGATTAAAATATTAAAAATTGCTGCACAAAAGTTTAATTTCACACTTCATTTTGAAGACTTTTTGATGGGAGGCATTGCGTATGATTTGACACAAAATCCTCTTCCGGACGAAACGATTGCGGGTTGTTTAGAATCTGATGCAACTCTTTTTGGTGCAATCGGTGGTGAAAAATGGGATAATCTACCGCGCGAACTTAGACCTGAAAGCGGACTTTTGCGTCTAAGAAAGAGCCTAGAAGTTTTTGCAAATTTTCGTCCAGCAAAAGTCTATAATGAACTCCTTGAAGCAAGCACCTTAAAGCCTGAAATTGTGCAAGGAGTAGATATACTTGTCGTGCGAGAACTCATTGGGGGAATCTATTTTGGTACTCCAAAGGGGCGTGATAAGAATCGTGGATATAACACAATGATATATAGCGTAGAAGAAGTCAAAAGAATCGCACACATAGCATTTAAAGCCGCACAAAAAAGAAGCAAGAAAGTTTGCTCTGTGGATAAAGCAAATGTGCTAGATGTAAGCCAACTATGGCGAGAAGTCGTTAGTGAAGTGGCAAAAGAATATCCCGATGTGGAGCTTAGTAATATGTATGTAGATAACGCAGCAATGCAACTGATTCGTAATCCTAAGCAATTTGATGTGATTTTGACAGGCAATCTTTTTGGAGATATTTTGAGTGATGAGGCGAGTATGCTTAGTGGTTCTATTGGTTTATTGCCCTCTGCATCTATCGGCGGAAAGGCTGCTATTTACGAGCCAATTCACGGAAGTGCTCCTGATATTGCTGGACTTGGAATCGCAAACCCAATCGCCACGATTGCAAGCGCTGCAATGATGTTGCGCTATTCTTTAGGAGAAATAGAAGCAGCAGATGCGATAGACAATGCGATTGAAACTGTCTTAAAAGAGGGTTATCGCACAAAAGATATTGCGAATTTCGGTGCTAAGGAAGTTTGCTCTTGTGAGCGTATGGGTAGCGTGATTGCAGAATATATTTAAACTCCAATGAGGAAACGCATTTTAAAGCTTTCCTCCCGCCACAATTTTATTATTCAAAAAAACATTTTCTTGCTATAATAAATATAAACACAAAGTGCAATTCCCGCACCTACAAATCCAAGATTTGCAATTCCTAAATACTGAATCACGATTCCACCTATAAATGCTCCACTTCCAATACCGACATTATAAATTCCAGAAAACATTGACATTGCCACAGCAGTACCAACAGGAACTAATTGTAATACTTTTGCTTGGAGAGTAAGATTAAATAATGTAATACACAAGCCCCAAAGCACACAAATCAATAATGCCCCAAAAAGGCTAAACTTCGCTCCAATTAAACTTGCAAGCGCAATAAAAATCCCAAAAATTGCGAAATTTAAGAAAAATGTTTTGTATTCATTATAATATTTAGAAAACACAAAACTTCCCACAAAACCAATGCCCCCAAAGACAATCAATACCATTGTAATAACATTTTCTCCAAAATTCGCATACTGCATCAAAAAGGGTTCAATATAACTATACACGATAAAATGCGCACTAACGAGGCAAAGTGTGATTCCATAGATTCCAAGTAATTGTGGAGTTTTGAGGAGTTTTGGCAAGCTTCTAGGAGAAATTGCGCCTCCACTAGGTATTTTGGGCAAACTCTTAACCAAAACCAAAAGAAGCAGAAATGCAACGATTCCAATGCTTAAAAAACTAATCCTCCAACCCAAATGCAATCCAATCACTCTTCCTAAAGGCAATCCAGCAATTAATGCAATACTCGTGCCCGTCGCAATGCAACTAAGTGCCACACTTTCTTTGCCTTTAGGAGCTACGCGCACTGCCATTGGAGTAGCAATAGACCAAAATAACGCGTGCGCACAAGCAACTCCAATCCTAGATAGCATTAATGTCCAATATCCACTAGACAATGCAGAGCCAATATGACTCAAAACAAAAAGCCCGACAACTAAGAGTAGAAGCCGTTTCATTTCAAAGCGAGAACAAGCCAACATCAAAGGCAATGACGCGAGTGCCACCACCCAAGCATAAAGGCTAATCAAAAACCCAGCTTCCGCCTCACTTACACCAAAATCCTTTGCAATCAAACTCAAAAGACCTATGGGAACAAATTCTGAAGTATTAAATATAAATGCCGCAAGACTAATTGCGATAACAGCTAGCCACATTTTCCAATGATGGGTTAAATGATTTGCTTGAGAATCCTGCATAATTCCTCCAAACAAAGTATATAATGGAACTTTAGCCTACAAAACCAGAATAATCAATGGATTTTAATCAATGGATTTTTGAATAAAATATTCTTGTGTAACGCAAATAGAGTCCTCCCCAATCTCTATCAATGCTTCACTTTGATAACGTCCTTCCTTTTGCACTTCAAAGCTTTGGCTTTGCCACAAACCCTCAACCAATTCACCCTCTCCTAGATTCTTATCCTCTTTAACAGTATTTGGTCGTGTAAGAAAAAAACTTACCTTGGCATCTGTTTCTATCTTGCCATTTATTTTATTGCTTAAGCGCAAAAAGATTTGGCGAAAACTCTTTGTGTCTTGTTGTAATGCGCCTTCAAAAGAAACATTATATTTATTTAAAAACGATTCGCGACTTTTGACAATCTCGTTAATATTTGCGTCAATCTCTTGCGAACTGCGCTGGCATATACTTTGTAATTCAACAGGATTCATAACTGCCACTTTAATAGTTAGCACGATAAGCCCTACCACTACCATTGCAAGCAAAAAGATTCCAAAAGGCCAATAATTTTTCATTTATTTCTCCTCAAATACACAAAAACAAAAAGCAAAAGCAAAACAAATAACATTACATAAAGCACTATACGCACAACACTTTGTCCTTTGTTTTGTTTCGGAAAACTATGTTCAAGCTCCACATTTTGTGATTGAGCAATCCTATCGGCAATATCTACAAAACCATTGAGTAAAAAGGCAGATATACTTTGTTGTGTAAGGTCTTTATCAGATTTTGGAATCAGAGGCACAATATAATCCCAATAAACTACCCGCTTATCAAATAATTTTTCAGCCTCCGCACTCGCAATGATGTTTATTTTTTTTTCTTTACGCACAAAAAAAAGAAGAACAAAAGGCTCTTTTAAGTTTTGCAGATATATTTGTTCTTTCTCTTCAAGATTTGTTCCCTCTAAACCTTCAAGAGCAACAACATACATTGAAACGCCTGTTTTTTCAAACACTTCATCAGATAACACTTCTATAAAATCTGTTGTTTTTTTGATGAGCTGATTTTGATTTTCCAACACATAAGATTTGCCCAAAGCCAATGTGCAAAAAAATAGGGAAAGAATCCCTATTTTAAGTGCTTTCAACATTCATTAACCAACATAAAGAAGCATATTAGGAATAAAAGCAACTGCAATAGATGCAACAATCACTACAATATGAGCTACAAAAAGAATTTTTTCCAATCCGCTATATTTAACCATTATTTCGCTCCTACTTCTTTATAATGCTGAGCATTGTCAGCACTTCTCATTTGCAAAGTGTTTGCATTTTCAATCGTATAAGGATTGTTTGCTTGAGCACTTTGTGTTACTACTGCTGTATAGCCAAGGCAGAAAACAACAGAAAGCAACAAAACAACTGCTACGATAAAGCCCAAAAGTCCATTAACTCCAAATAAACCATTCATACTCAAACCTCCTTAGTTTTTCTCTGAATAGATAAAATGTGCCAAAGCTTCTTTTTGCTTATCAGTTAGCATTTGAGTTTTAAAAGTTGGCATAATACCAATATGTCCTTTTTTGCCTTTTTCAAGCACTTCAGCCACAAATGCTGGTGTTCCATATTTAGTAAGATCTGGTGCCATACCACCCATTCCTGCGCCATCTTCACCATGACAAGCATTACATGTTGCAGCACTATAAAGTTCTTTACCTTTTGCAACCAAGTCTGGATATTTTGTATTTTTAACTTCAGAAATTTCCGCCATTACATAAGCAGCAACTGCTTTTTGTGCTTCTTCAGAATCTACTACGCCGGGAGCAACTTCGCTAAGAGGCAACATATCTCCCAACATATAGCCTAAACCTTTACTACCATTTTTAATTGTTGCAATGATTCCTTCTTCTCTACCCCACTCTGCCAAATTTGCTGCTGTGCCATTCATCCCTTCCGTAGTGATTCCATGACATTGTGAGCATTGAACCAAAAATAAATTTTGTCCCATTTTTGTTAAAGTTTGAGCATCAATATTCTGCCATTGTGCTTCAAATTTTGCATTATAAGCTCTCACTTCATCATTATATTCTCCGATTTGTGAATAAGTATTGAGAGGATAACCTACAAACCAATACCACAAACCCCAAATCAACAATACAAGATAAGTAGCACCCCATCCAATTGGAATATCATTTTTAAATTCTTTAATACCATCCCAATCTTCACTTGTTAATTCACCTTCTGCCTTGCTATCTTTCATCTTTTTGATGTAACCACCGACAATGAAAATAGTCAAAGCTAAAATTGCTACGGCGCCAAGTAATCCAAGTTGATTTACACTGTCGCCCAAGTTAAACCATTCCATTTAGCTCTCCTTCTTTTCGTCTTTATTATTTCGTTTTTCCACTAAAGCATCATTTAGGTCATCATCTAACGCAAGTCTTGCGTATTTCTCATAATCAATTTTTCCACTTCTTTGGCTTTTGTAAAGATGAAATACATATCCATACAACAAAAACACTAATAGAATTGTAATAAACCAATAAGCATAACCTTGAATGATTCTTATCGTTTCATATTCCACGATTAGTTAGCCCTTCTTTTTTGTCCCAAGCTGTTTAAATAAGCAATCAATGCTACAATTTGCTTAATTTCACCTCTTTCAAGTGCAGCTTTTATTTCTGGATCTTTCATATCCTCCGCTAGAATTTTTGCTTCTGCTAAAATCTCTGCTCTTGCCGCTTCTAAATCACCTAACTTAGGATTATTTTCTGTGTCATAAGGCATTGAGAAAACAACTTTTTGCGTATAAGCTTCCGCATAAGCAGTATCTACATCTACATTTTTATTGTATAGATGTTTATATGCTGGCATAATAGAACCCGGAACTACCGCAGTTGGGTCTAACATATGTTCTTCATGCCAATCTGTGGTTCGGACATCACCTACACGATGTAAATCTGGTCCCGTTCTTTTAGAGCCCCACAAGAATGGTCTATCATAAGCATATTCACCACTTAGACTATAAGCACCATAACGATCTGTTTCTGCCTTAAATGGGCGAATTAATTGAGAATGACATGCATTACAACTTTCGCTAATATAAACTTGACGCCCTGCTGTTTCCAAAAGCGTATAAGGTTTGAGATTCTCTGTCGGACGTGAAGCCTTAGCAAAATCTGGCAAAATCTCAACTAGTCCCGCAATTGAAAACACTAACAAAAAGACTACCGTAAAGAAAAACGGATTTTTTTCCAACCAATGAAACATCACAAGCCTCCTTTACGCTGCCATTGGAGTTGCATATTTAGGTTCACTCTCAAGCTCCCTACTAGCAACAATGGTCATAATAATGTTATAAACAAAGATGATAAAGCCTAAGAAATACAATACTCCACCAATTGCCCTAATTGTATAATAAGGCATTAGCACAGTTACAGTATCAATAAATGAGTAAGCCAAACTTCCAAATTCATCCGTTGCTCTCCACATCATACCTTGTGTAATTCCTGCAATCCACATACTTGAGAAATAAAGAATAATCGCAACAGTTTGTACCCAAAATTGAATATCCATTAGTTTTTTAGAATAAATTTCACGTTTGAATAATCTTGGAGTCATATGATAACAAGCCGCAATGATTGTAAAAGCAACCCAACCCAACGCTGCATCATGCACGTGTCCAATAATCCAATCTGTAAAGTGTGCTAAAGCATTAACGGATTTAATAGATTGAATTGGTCCTTCCAAAGTAGTTAGCATATACCAAGTAGAAGCTAAAAGCAAAAATTTAATGAGCGGAGATTCTTTAAGTTGATGCCATTGCCCTTTCATAGTTAATAGCATATTTACTGCTGTTCCCCAAGATGGCAAAATCAAAACAACTGAAAAAATTGAACCCATTGTTTGCATCCAATCTGGAACGGTAGAATAAATAAGGTGGTGGCTACCAGCCCAAATATAAACAAACATTAATCCCCAAAATGAAAATAAAGTTAATTTATAAGAGAAAATTGGTTGTCCTGATTCTTTAGGTAAGAAATAATAAATCACACCAATAATTCCTGAAGTGAAAACAAATGCAACCGCATTGTGCCCAAACCACCATTGCACCATTGCGTCATTTGTTCCTGCATATAAAGAAATAGAATGCCAAACAGACCCTACGCCAGCAACTAAATAAGTTGGAATAGAAAGGTTATTAAAAATATAAAGTGCAGAAATTGCTACAAATGTCGCAATAAAATACCACAAAGTGATATAGATGGTTTGTTCGCGTCTAACACCCATTGAACCGAAGAGACTAACTCCCCATAACACCCATACGACAACAACTAACAAATCTAATGGCCACACAAGTTCAGAATATTCTTTTGACTGACTCATACCAGCAAACAAACTAACAACCGCTAGTGCCATTAGCACAATATAAACCCAAAAATGCAAATGACCGACCACTTTTAAAAATGGATGCTCATTATAAGAAATTTTTAGGACTCTTTGCCCCAAATAATACCATGCTGTCCAAATACCACTCAATGTAAATCCATAGATGATTCCATTTGTGTGTAAAGGGCGCAAGCGTCCGAATGTTCCGAACTCACCGGCTAAATAATTAAGGTCTGGAAACGCCATTTGACAAGCTATCACAACACCCAACAACAATCCAACAATACCAAATGCGATCGTTGCAAAAAGAAATAATTTTGCAATGGAGTAATCATACTCTAACGCAGGATTTGATTGCATATTTGCTCCTTCCTCTAAGATTTCCCTTACATATTTTATAGAGAATCCCAATATTTTATAAAATAAAGCATAATTACTAGCTTAAAATTTACAACAAATAGCTAACGAAATAAAAGAAAGTGTTTAGATTCTTAAAATCTTAATATTTTTTAAATAAAACAAAATAGAATCACACCCTAAGGCATTTATTAATTCGGTAATTTACCCACCCCTAATAGAGAATCGCCGCTAAACTCTACCGATTTCATAAAGTTGCACAATTCCCGCTAGACATTCGCCATCTTGGACAATCAATTCTTTGATTTTATACTCTAGCATAAGAGATTCTGCCTCTGTTGCCATCGCATTACTTGAAATTGTTTTAGGATTTTTAGTCATAATCTCACAAGCAAACGCATTGAATTTTTCTGCACTCAAAGCCCTGCGCAAATCACCATCTGTGATGATACCCAATAATTTACTTTGTTCTACTACTAAACACATACCAAGCTTTTTAGAAGTCATCTCAGCAATTAATTCTTTAAAGGGCGTATTAGGCATAACAAGCGGTAAATTTTCACTCACCATAATATCTCTTACACGAGTGAGGAGTTTGCGCCCTAAGCTACCTCCTGGGTGAAACAATGCAAAATCTTCTGGCTTAAAATTGCGCGCACGCATTAGAGCCACTGCAATCGCATCTCCCATTGCGAGTGTCGCCGTTGTTGAACTCGTAGGAGCAAGCTGCAAAGGACAAGCTTCCTGCTCAACACTAACATTCAAAAAATAATCACTTTCTTTTGCGAGCGTAGAATGCACTTTACCACTCATTGCAATTAATGGAATCTGACGCACTTTGATGGAGGGAATCAAGCGTAAAATTTCTTCACTTTCTCCAGAATTTGAAATCGCAAGCAAGGCGTCCTCGCAAGTAAGCATACCTAAATCCCCGTGTAAAGCTTCAGCAGGGTGCATAAAAAAGCTAGGTGTTCCTGTGCTTGCAAGAGTTGCGGCAATCTTTGCCCCTATATGCCCAGACTTTCCCATACCACTGATTACTAAACGCCCCTTAAGATTCAAAATCTTAAGTATCACTGCATTAAAATCCTCACCGACGAATGATTTTAATCCCAAAATCGCATTAGATTCCAAATCAAAAACCTCTTTCGCTATCTTTGTAAAATCTTGCATTGCTATTCCTTACAACAAAATTGCACCTATCGTTCCACCAATAATTAACGAAGTATTATAGGTTAAAAAAGTCGGCACACAAGTATCCCAAATATGATTGTGTTGCTTATCCGCGTTTAATCCAGCTGTCGGTCCCAATGTGCTATCACTTGCAGGGCTTCCTGCATCGCCTAATGCTCCTGCGATTCCAACTAACAAAATAATTGCAGAAGAAGAAAAACCAAGCTCCAATCCAAGAGGGCAGTAAATTGCCGCAATAATTGGAATCGTCCCAAAAGAAGTTCCAATTCCCATCGTGATTAACAATCCTACAAGCAACATCATCAATGCCCCGCCAAATTTTCCTCCGGCAAGCGTAGCAACATAATTCACGAGTGATTGGATTGCTCCTGTCTCCTTTAAGATTGCACCAAATCCTGCAGCAACTAGCATTACAAATGCAATAAATGCCATCATTTTAAAGCCCTCTTCCATTACTTCGTCAATTTCTCCCCATTGGATTCCGCCAAGTAACACCATTAAGATGATTCCACACAACGCGCCTAGAGGCAATGAACCAGCCCAAAGTTGCACAACAAAAGCCACAATCGCCCCAAGCAACACCGCAAAATCCCTACGTTGCATTTTTGGACGCTCCAAAATCTCAAGGGATTCTTCACTCAAATAGGTATTTTGATATTCACGAGGCTTACGATAAAACACAAAAATAGCAAGCAACAAGCCAATCAGCATACTTAGCCCACCAATCCACATCACACTTGAAACATCACTTAAATCTATATTGACACCATTTTGATTCAATTGGTCGCGCAGAATTGTGTGAAAAATCAATCCAAATCCTACACTAAAGCTTACATAAGGAGCTTTCAAACCAAAAGTCAATGCGCAAGCGACTGCGCGTCTATCAATCTTTAAGCGATTCATTAATGGCAACAAAGGTGGAATTAAAATCGGTATAAAGGCAATATGCACTGGAATAAGATTTTGTGAAAAACACGCAAAAAAAGCGATAAAAAGACAAAACATTAACCGACGATTTTGCACAAAATTAGCGATATAATGAATCAGAATCAAAGTCAAATTCGTGCGCGCAATCGCACTTGCAAGTGCTCCAAGCAAGACATAACTCAAGGCAGTTTCAAGATTTCCTGCCATACCAGAAATTAATAGATTGATACTTTTTTCTACACCGATTCCACCCAAAATTCCCGCTGTTAGCGCAGAAATCAAAATTGCCAAAAGCACATTCAGTCGCGCTAAACACAGCACACCCATAACCAAAATAGACACTACAACCGGATTTGTCAGCATTTATCGCCTTTGAATTAGAGAATTAAGATGTATTTTACTTAATAAAAACTTAAAATTAATAGGAGTTTTCAAGATTAACTTATGGAATCGCATATAAATTTGGATTAAAAAACACAAAATCCCCCAAATTTTTTTGCAAGTAATTTTTTACCACATCGCATTTAATCTTAAAAAGTAAAAAGATTCTTTCATCTTGTTTTGCTGAATTTTCCATAGATTCAAAGTTTCCCATTCCTTTTGCCAAAATTACATCGGCATTATGATAGATTTCCTTTGCTTCTGCGCTTGCTAAAGATTCTATGAAACCCGGACTCATCACGCCACTATCCACAACTTTTGCAAGAGTAAAAATCGCAGAGTCTGTGTGCTTTAAATCTGACAAAGTAATATCATTAATAATCTCTGCCCCACGCACAAAGTAAAAAATCTCTAAATGCGGATATAGCAAATTTAACGCAATAATCAAAATCTCATCAAACTCATTTTCACCCGCATTATCTCCTATCATCAC